>JALZUF010000250.1 GCA_023301785.1 Alphaproteobacteria bacterium
TCAGGCGCACAATTTTTGTACCGCCATAAAGAATTCCTCGACAAAGAAGAAGAAGAAGAAGAAGAAGCTTAACAGTTCAATATCTTTAAGGTGGAGGCATCAGCCACACATAGGTACGTTGTTACTTAACAAACGCTTCTGTGCGATGAAAATACTTGCTCTCTTTATCTAATTTTTTAACAGCCTTCGCTGGCACACCAGAATAAAGCATATATTCATCTTCAAAGCTTTTGTGCAATGTTGAGTTTGCTGTCAGAATTGAAAAGTTAGGTAGCGTCGCGCCTTTTGTGATAACGGAAGCCATACCAATCATACAGTGATTACCAATCGTAATAGGCTTAGTTTCTTGAATATTATTTTGAATATTAATGCTGTGTGTGAAGAACGCTGAACCGAAGCCGGCAATAGTTGTGAACTCACCAATCTTAATCGTGTTATTACAATCTAAATAATTATTACTGACAATCGCCGTTCCCTTACCGATTATCATTTCCTGACGGCGGTCTGGTTCGTTATGAAAGTGTTTATTCGAACCAATCTTAATGGCTCCAAATTTGTTTAAAGTGCCGACTGATGCATTCTCTCCCATTTCAAAATATTGCAAATTCTTAACCATATTAAGATGGCCAATTTTTGCGCCCGCCGATATCTTTACTTTTTCAGCGTGCAAATAAGACACCCCGAGACGTACCGAGCGATCAATCTCCCAACCAAACAGCTTGTTATATAAACGTATCTTTACCGCGCTTGGTAAAATACAAATTAGTAAATGCGGGATTGAAATATTCATATTGTTTTCACCTTATTTATAAGAAGCCCCTGTCTATAACATTTTAACGCGTAAGCAGCCGTTAGAGCAATCGCCGTTGCCCAAAGACCAACAACACCAAGCAATGCTACATTCAAGACAACTATAACAGCAAGAACAATCAAGTTATTATATAAAATCACCTTATCTTCTTTACGCGCGTAAAAGATTAAGTCATTCACCTCAGTTATTAGCATCACAACCATCGATACAAGAAGACCTATAAAGAGTGCGAACCATTCCAAAGCCAACGGCTTATCAACGACATAAAGCGTCATCGCATAAAGCGCAGGCACTGCGATTAAACCGATAATCAACGACATAATAAACGTATCTTTTTTATACTTATGATAAATATCAAAGAAATTAGAACTTCCTTCGACGTACGCCTTTGTCAATTTAGGCCGCGCCATTTGAATAATCCCAGTGCGTAATAAATTAAGGATCGCCGTAGTCGCTTGCATGAAGTAAACATATATACCCGTTAGCTCTATACCTAAGAAGAACGTGATCAAATATACATTTAAATAAGTAGATACAGACTCCAGAATCATATTTTTGTACGGTGTCTTTGACACCTTAAATTCATCAAGCACCCAACGTTTTAAAGATGGCGAGCTGACTTCTTTCTTCCATTTCCATTGTCGGCGCAAGAATAAAAATCCTGCAACAGAGACAGTGCTACACAGTATCCAGAATAATAGAAGGTATTCCATCTTACGAAATTCGGGGAATATATAAGCCACGCCAATAAAGATAAACACCCATAACGCTGAACGAACAAAATGCAATATGTTGGCGACAATCGGACGGCTAAGATTTAATAATAAATTATATAAATCATTGTTAATATGTTCAAAAAATATAATAGCAACGACGGCAATCCAAGATAAAACCGAGCCATCATAAATGCCATAAGCCGCAACAAATGGTAATAAGACAAGATAGGATAACGATATATGTCGCGTATAATAATGAAGCGTTTCTGCAATCTCACTCATGCTTTGCGTGATTGCCGTACGACTTTTTGTGTACATAACCCCCAAACCAAGAAAGGACCTAACAATGAAGGTCGCAGCGATAATCAATCCATAAACACCAAGGTCAGCAAACCCCATATATTTGGCAATAAATAAAGTCAGAATAAATTTAGAGACAAGCGTGACACCTCTTATTCCCATCAGGAAAAGTGGCTGAATACGGTCATGCGTAATTAAATCATTTAAGCGAGCAACGTTAACCATATTTCTTAGCAACTTCTTCATCAACGATACGGGCTAAATCAGTTCTAAACTCTTGTGCTAAAAATTTCTTGGCTTTGGTTAAACAATCCTTAGCTTTAATTTGACCTGCAATAGATTCAAATTCACCAACGGCCTGAACAATACTATCTGCATCTTGCTTCCAAAAGAAAACACCTGTTGGCGCTTCGTCAGACTTGGTATTATAGCCAACAACAGTCTCCAACGCACCGCCTTTACCAAAGGCAATCACGGGCGTACCACAAGCTTGCACCTCAACAGGCATAATACCAAAATCTTCTTCTGCGGCAAAAACGAAAGCCTTCGCGCGCTTCATATAATCGCGCAACGTATCGCGAGGTGGAAATCCGACAAGCTCAATATTACTGTGCCCTTCAGCAATTGCTTTAATCTTTTCAAACTCTGGTCCATCGCCTGTAACAACAAGACGCTTATTTGGCATTTTTGTAAACGCTTCAACGATTAAGTCCATACGCTTATAAGACACCATACGCGATGATGTCAGATAAAAATCTTCTTTATCTTCTTGGAATTCAAAACCATCTAATTCAATCGGCGGATAAATCACATCGGCTTCGCGACGGTAAACTTTCCAAATACGTTTACGAATATAATGCGAATTACCAATATAACGATCAACACCATTGGCCGTGCGGTAATCCCACAGGCGGTAGCGACTTAAAAGATATTTCACCAACAAGCCTTTAAGGCCTTTATCATACCCAGTTTGTTTCAAGTAACGATGCGTAAAGTCCCATGCATAGCGCACCGGGCTGTGGACGTAAGATACGTGCACTTGGTGCGCGCCGGTAATAACACCTTTTGCCGCCGTGTGACTGGACGACAAGACAACGTCATAATCAAACAAATCAAAATCTTCGATAGCCAAAGGATAGAACGGAAATAAATGACGGTAATATTTTTTAACTTTAGGAAACTTATTTAAGTAACTGGTCGTTATATTTTTCACACCAATGGAGGCACGCTCCTCATCCGTCAAGAAATCAAACAGTGTGTAAACATCTGCATCTGGATAGACCTTCATTATTTGCTCAAGCACAGTTTCAGCTCCAGCAAGCAATGGAAGCCAATCATGCACAACAGCAATTTTTAGTTTTTTATTTTCCATTTAATAAGATCCTGATCCGCCAAAGATAACTTTGACTGTTTTAAACATAATGACGATATCGCCCCATAATGCCCAGTTACGAATATACCAACTGTCCATATAGACACGACGTTCGAAACTTGTATCATTTCGGCCGCTAACTTGCCAGAGGCCAGATATACCAGGACGCACCTTTTTGTAAAAATGAAACGCATCGCCCATTATAGATATTTCATCTTCTAAAATTGGCCTTGGGCCAATGAGGCTCATATCCCCTTTTAACACATTCCAAAGCTGTGGCACTTCATCAATACTTTTCTTACGAATAAATTTGGCAGTTTTTGAGACAATGCGCGGATCATCTCCTTTGATCTTCCTGTATTTCTCCCACTCAAGGGCGGCGGCAGGATCATCCTTCAACATCTCATCAATCAAGTAATCAGAGTCAGGCTGCATTGTACGGAATTTCCAGCATTTAAACATGGCTCCGTTACGACCAACACGCTCGCCACCATAAAAAATTGAACCGCCTTGTTTATCCGCTTTTAACTTCATAGCAACGATAAGGACAACTGGTGCTAAAGCCACCAGCGCACCAGCAGATAAGACAACATCCATCATGCGTTTTAGGATTAATTTAAACCTTGGTTTATAGGCAGTTTTTGAGTGAAGTAACATAATATCGTAACCAAAGAAGATATGAGGCTCCATTTCGTTCAAGCTCATTCGAGAAATAGGTGGAATAGCGGCATACGAAATTTCTAAATTATTCAATAGCATCAAAAACTTCTCACGCTCTTCCCCGCGGAAAGTTTCCAAACAAATAACGAAAAAATGATCTTTATGCTCTTGAACATATTTTTCTAAGTCTGTTTGATAATCAAGAATATCAATGTCTTTATATGTGGCGGGCACGTTTTCGATATCAAAGGTTTTTTCCTTACGATCCCTAATAATTGCCGCCTCTGGACTGTATCCCGCATATCTATCTGCATAAAATGCGTAGAGAACGTCCGTTGTTGTATCAATATCACCAATCAAAACTGTACGTACATTCCACAGCTTTAACTTTGTCATTACATAGTAAACAACTTGACGCCCAGCCAACAAAGCCAAGAATAAAATAGCGTTTTTGAAAAGAATAAAGACAGAAAGATAAACGAAGTGGCTTTTATCGAAGATGAAAAAATCAAAAAGGGTCAGAACAAGACTAACGAGTAAAACGTTGTGAACTTGATTCCACCAAGGTGTGCGGCTGGTGAAATGGCCTTTCGCAAAAAAATAACCAATGATAGCAAAGGTTAGTCCTGCAAAATATATCGGTAATGAAAAATCAGTAAGGGTAAAGGCATAAGCCTCATTAGCCACGTAAGCGAGATAACAAATTACGGATAAAACAATGATATCCATTAAGATCAAGCTAGCGCTCACCTTCTTATGAACCAACGTCGTCAGTTTATCTAATTGTAGTGCATCCATTTGAGGAATATACCTTTTTTCTGTTCAGAATAAAGGTATAAGTACAGATATTTTAAGGTTATGTCAAAAGAATTATAGGATTAAATTGCCATCCGCCAGCAGAGTCGCTTCGTCTAAGCCTGTTAGGCCATTGATTTGTGCAACAGTTTGGAAGTTCGCGCCATTTGCAGTCCCATCAGCATCGACTTGAACCAGCGTATTGCCGTTGCCGTCATCAAGTAAGCTCACTAAATCAGTAACACTGCCACTTGCGCCAGCTAGAATATCTGATAAATCAAGCATATCGCCGCCAACGCCGCCAACAAAGTTTTCAATAACATCAATATCGTTAAATGCGCTTGTCGCTTCAAATACGAATGTATCTAGACCTGTTCCACCGTATAATGTGTCTTGACCATCACCACCGTATAATAATACTGAATTGCTTGTGTTATTTGAACTAACGCCTGCGGCAAAAATATCCGCGCCTTCCCATTCAATCATATAAGCTGCGCTATATGTTGATGTGTAAGCATACCACTGGTTTGCGTAAGTACCGTTGTTCAAGATTAGAAGGTGGTCATTCGTTCCACTGTTACTTGTATCATCACCTTGATACCAATCTGTGAATTCGCCTGTTGATCCAGCGCCATTCCAGAATTCTGTTCCAGCTTCTGGGCCTTCTGTCCATTCCCACTCGCCTTCTGTACCTGAGTCAGTACCACCAGACCAGAAGTGAGAATTTGCGACAGCGATTGTACCGATGTACGATTGCTCTGCCGCTGAATTAATTGTCAATAAGTGACCAGAAACACCGTTCACCGTTGAGGCTTGCGCTGCTGCATTTGCTGAATTCCAGTCTGCCGCTCCTGAAACAAACTCGTAAAAGTTACCAGTTGCTGAGCTGTATGATAAGTTTGAATTAGCAGCAAGAATACTTGCAACGGTTGCACCACCGCTTACAGAGTTCGATCCGATAATATCATTACCAGCGCCACCAATTAAAATGTCGCTTCCGCCGCCACCAAGAATAGTGTCCGTGCCCGCACCGCCATCTAGAGTGTTATCGGCACTATCGCCAGTCAATGTATCATCATGATCACTACCAATGACATGCTCGATTGAGATTAAGCTGTCGTTACCTTCTGCACCAGAAGCTGAACCTGCGCCTAAGTCAACACTTACACCGCCTGTTGCGCCTGCGTAAGTTGCAATATCAATACCGTGACCGCCATCTAATATATCATCATCTGCACCGCCATTAAGAATGTCGTTACCCATTGATCCATAAAGTGTGTCGTTACCAACACCACCGTTAAGAATATTTACTTCTGCTGTACTGTCATATCCTGAAGTTACCCCACCCGCAGTAAGAACGTCGCCGCCCTCCCACTCTGCAACATAACCGTAGGCTGTATTTGCACCGGAATAAGCATAAAGAACATCACCACCACCGTCCCAAATTAAGACGTTGTCCGCTGTACCGCTGTTTGTACCTGAGATTGCGCCACCCTGCCAAGACAATGAAGCGTCAAATGCTGTTCCACTTTCAGGACCATCATCTAAAGTAAATACGCCTTCCGTTGCACTATCCGAACCAGAAACCCAAGCCCACTGGCTACCATTAATAATAGTACCAACAAATGTTTGCTCTGCGCCGTTTGATAATGTAGCTAGGTACGCCGTTGCACCATGAAGTGTGTTCGTCGTCGCATCTGTCACCGCCGTCGCGTGCGTCATGTCATTTGCGCCAGTTGTAATATGCTTATAAAAATTACCTGTTGTTGAATTATAGAACATTTGTGGGTCTGCTGCTAAAACGCTAGCTACTGTCACTGCCGCTGTGTAAACGCCATCTAATGATGCATATAGAACATCGTTACCTTCGCCGCCATTAAGAGTATCATCACCCTCACTACCGATTAAGATATCGTCTCCACCATCACCGTGGAGTAAATCATTATCTGCACCGCCTAAGATACGGTCTTTACCAGCACCACCGTTAATAACATCGTCACCTGCCCCACCATAGAGCCAATCTTTTTGATCTCCGCCATCAATGATGTCGTTACCGTCTTCACCTTTGATAATGTCTTGACCTTCGCCGCCATTAAGGACGTCTTCACCGTTACCACCAAACACACGGTCATCGCCTGATCCGCCGTCAATAGTATCATTACCTTCATTCCCATAGAGCCAGTCTCTGTCTTCACCACCATCGATGAAGTCATCTCCATTACCACCTTCTACGCGGTCGGTTCCTGCACCAGCATAAATAGTGTCGCTACCATCTTGGCCCATGATTTTATCTTTACCATCACCGCCATAAGCAACATCATCTCCTGTACCAGCCCAAATAGTATCGTTACCAGCACCACCATTTAAGATGTCGTTACCCGCGTCACCTTCTAATTTATCATGGCCGTTTCCACCGTAAAGAATGTCATCATCATTACGACCGAATAATCTGTCATTACCTTCACCACCAACAAGAATATCATTTCCATCATGACCAAAAAGTGTATCTGCACCGTCACCACCAAGGATAATATCATCACCCGCCAAGCCAGTAATGTAGTCGTGACCATCATCACCATAAATCACATCATGGTTCGCTGTTCCAACAAGATCCGCATTATTTGCAGCTGTACCAGTAATTGTAAATGTACCAATATCTGCAACTGTCGGCTCAGTTAATCCAAAAATAAATTCAACGTTACTTGCGTCAAAGCTTGCCGCTGCACCATTTTCTAAGGCAAGAGCATTCGCAGTAACAGTCGTGTCACCTGTGTAAACATAATCTTGTGTTGTAATTTCGTATCCATTAATACGTGCCTCGTCGATACGTAATGAACGCCCTGTTTCCGTAGAGGTGTCATTAAAGCGGAAGCTGAAATCTGATGGGAATGCGCCTTCTTCAAAGCTGAAGCTATAGCTATAGAGTACTGAACCACTTGCAATCTGCGCCGTTATTGCTTCTGAAGAGATAACTTGACCGCCAAGTAAGATTTCCAACACAGGAGCATCTGTGGTGTAACTTGCGCTTGCCATTATGGTTATTGTGTAATTAGTCAATTTGACCCGTACCCTTCATTTAACCCGTTGAAATAATTGAGTTGTTCTTCCCCATTAATATAATACCATGGTATTCGTTACCAAATTATGAATAAAATTTTATATAAATTAATATTTTAACTTTTTTGGTGATTTTATAGAGAAATATGAGGATTTTACCTGTTTATTAGGTAATTATGCTGCCGTTTGCTAATAACGCGGCTTCATCTAGGTTTGTTAGACCATTGATTTGACCTACATTTGAGAAGCTTACACCGCCAGCGGCGCCGTCACTATCGACCTGGATACGTGTATTAGCACCAGAATTTGTGAAACGTAAAAATTCTGCGATGTTATCTGTTGCTGAATCAAAGCCAACGAGAAGATCACTGATATCAATGGCATCTCCCTCATTCGCATTAAAATTATTAATTTGATCTAAATTCGTGTAAGCACTGGCCGCTTCAAATACAAAGATATCGGCATCCGTACTGCCAAAAAGTTCATCTGTTCCCGCACCACCTGAAATGATGTTGGTTGTACCACTTGGGGTCGCAACCTCTTGCTCAATCCATGTAATGTCATCGAAGAAAATATCTGTAATTTCATCTGCGGCATTCTTACTCGTTAAATACCCACCAAGGTTTAGCGTATGATTACCCGTTGCAAGTACACCAAAATCAATAGTTGTTGTAACCCAACCAGAAGAATCAATGCCACCACCGTTACCATTACCATTAATAAAAGCACCTAAGACGAACGAACCACCACCATCAAGATTATAGAAGGCCGTTGACTGTTCACCTGCTTCAAAATTTTCCCCATGATCAACTCTATGTGTGACCTGAACGTAAACATTACTTGTGGCTGACGTCTTATTAAACACTTGACTAATAACGTTGGACATATCTGTTGCTGCAACAGCATCAACACCCCCCAAAGTTACTTGGTATGCACCATTAGCAAGACCACCCTCAGTTGTCGTTCTTACACCACTTGAATAAGCCCCCGATCCAAGACCAAAGAAATCATTAATCTCAGTATAGCCATCTAAGTTTGTTGCAAAATCAGCATAACTTGAGAAAACCGTTCCAGATGCGGCACTAGACGCTGCGTGATCTGCAATACTACTGCCGTAGATATCATCATTACCAATACCGCCAGACAATGTATCAGAACCAATACCGCCGAATATATTATCATTGCTATCTGAACCGACGATTGTTTCATCACCCGTTGAGCCAAAGAGGTTACTGCCACCTGACATTTGAAGGCCTGAAAAATCATAACCCTGCCCCGCAAGGGTCAAAACATCAAACCCATTCGTATCTATACGAAGAATATCTGTAAATGTATTTGCTAAATTAAAAAACGAGTCAGCAAGCAGCTCAACTGTGTCATTGCCACCGACGCCACCATTATATACATCGCCTAAACTTTCCGTGCCAGAAACATAGAAAAAATCAGTACCGCCGCCACCGTTTAGAATATCTGCTCCAGCACCACCGTGTATTTCATCACTTGCCTCAGTACCAGTAATTGTTTCAATGCCGGTGCTTCCACGAATAATACTATTTCCGCTAACTAAAAATCCATTAAAGTCTACTGTACCATTTAGGGTGACTAAAATTTCATTTCCTTGAAACACCAAACGCTCCATGTTTGAAAAATTCACGGTCGCATCAAAAAACGCATCAGACTCTATATAAAAAGAATCACTACCGTCACCACCATCAATCGTATCCCCTAAGAAATCTGTTCCACCACCGTAAATACGGTCATCTTGTGTACCTGCATCTATATTGTCTATTCCAGCACCGCCGTAAATCTCGTCAAAACCTTGTCCACCTATAATAGTGTCATTGCCATCGCCGCCAAATAAATCATCGTTACTCGTTCCGCCATCAAGTATGTCGTTTCCTAAACCGCCAAATAACTGGTCGATACCACCACCTCCTGAAAGCACATCATCACCCTGACCGCCAGTGATATTATCCCCTGCGTTTGCTGTGCTAATGATAAAGCCTTCTGTTTGTGCTGATAAGTCCAATGTAATCACTGAGCTTACTGCTGTATAGTCAATCTCTTCTAGGCCAATAATAGAGCCATCTGTTGCCGCAAGAACATTCAAATCTGTTGCAACAGAAGTAAAACGAATAACGTCTGTTCCTATATCAAAGTTCACACCGCCAGCACCATAAATAAGAGAATTAAATTGCGCGCCCGTGATGGTAAGATCATCGTTACCCGTTGAGCCTGTTAAAAATCCATTCTCTGCATTGGTGACAACTGGCAGACCTAGCCCAGTTACATCTTGTATACCATTGGCTTGAACGCGGCTGTTATCTGTTCCGCCACCTAGATTAATAGATGAGAACGCAAGTGCTTGTTGAATTGTGTAAGTCACATCATCATTGCCAGAAGATCCTGTCAGATTTTCAATTTCTGTGATTGTGCCTGTTGTGAAATCAACCGTTGTCGCATTGGTCAATATAATTTCATCGCCAGCTGTTTCATCCGTAGAACCACCATCTATTAATTCGCCAGCTTCAAAATCACCATTGGCCAAATTAAAGATATCATCACCAACTTCTCCATACATGATGTCAACACCTGTGCCACCTGTAATAGTGTCGTCTTCAAGAAGAAAATCACCAGCATCGTTTTGATCACCGTAAATGGTGTCATTGCCAGCACCACCATCAATTATATCATTGCCAGCACCACCTAAGATGAAATCATCACCATCTCCTGCCGAAATTGTGTCCGCAAATATCCCACCATCTACGAAATCATCACCTGCACCTGCATCAACAGTATCACTACCATTATTGGCATAAATTATATCATTACCAGATCCTGTTGTAATAGTATCGTCTTCAACATTTATATCGCTTCCATAAACTGTAAAGCCTTCTATTTGCCCACTTAAATCAATTATTACAGCGGCCGCAGCAGATGAAGCATCAATTTCTTCAAGCCCAACAATAGAACCATCTGTTGTACCAAGAAAATTAAGATTAGTAGATGTCGATGTCAAATTGAGGATATCCGTACCTGTATCAAAGTCGATAATACCTGCACCGTAAATAAGTGCATCTAATTGAGCACCCGTAATGGTTAAATCATCATTTCCTGTTGAGCCTGTTAAAAATCCATTCTCTGCATTGGTTACAACTGGCAGGCCTAGCCCAGTTACATCTTGCACCCCATTAGCTTGAACACGGCTGTTATCTGTTCCACCACCCAGGTTGATCGATGAAAACGCAAGTGCTTGTTGAATTGTATAGGTAACATCGTCATTGCCACTGCTTCCCACTAAATTTTCAACCGTTGTGATAGAGCCAGTAGAGAAATCAATAGTCGTTGCGTTTGTTAAAACAATTTCATCTGTACCAACACCACCATCAATAATCTCACCCACTTCAAAATCACCATTAGCAAGATTAATGGTATCGTTACCGCCACCACCATAAATGCGATCTACCCCTGTTCCACCTGTCAATGTGTCGTCGCCACCAGCCACAACACCATCACCATCTGTGTCATATATAATTATATTTTTGAAAAATGTTTCACTATCTTGTAGGCCAATATCATCGTCAGCAAACAATGTTAAGTAATCAAAGTTTCCAGTGTAGAAATTCCCAACATCAATCGTAAAATGTACCCAGTCGGTACCAGAATAAGTATCAAATGTAGTGTTACCGTAACCTTGCACGCCATGAACTTTGAAGTTTTGACCTGAACTAGTTCCTTGGCTCGCATCATTATCGAAACCGATACCTTGAATATCCCCTTCTATAGTCGAGCGAAAATCAAATTCAAGGATAGTGCTAGCCGTAATATCATAATCAACAAAAACACGTTTCCAATTATTACCTGTGAAGCTAACACCATTCTCAATTAAAGAAAATGAACCCACGTTTTGATTATCTTGAAAAGCGTCGTAAACTTCTATTGCTGTTAAATCTACAAATTCACCATCTCCAAAAACAACATCATCACCGCTTCCTGCAATAATAACATCGTCGCCTTCGCCGCCATATAAACGATCATCACCATTCTGACCAAAGAGTGTGTCATTACCAGCGCCGCCGTAGACATTGTCCTCATCATTACCGCCAAGTAGGACATCAATCCCCTCACCACCATTAATGATGTCATCGCCATTTTCACCAAAAATTCGATCGTTGCCATCACCACCATCTAGGGTGTCGTCACCGTCTTGACCAATGATTGTATCATTGCCATCACCGCCATCAACGATGTCATTACCACTAAACGTATAAATACTATCATCACCAGCACCACCGAATACAGTGTCATTCCCTTCACCAGAAAATACTAAATCACCACCATCACCAGCATCAATGATATCATCGCCGCCGTAGCTATAGATGTGATCAGATCCTGCGCCGCTATTAATAATATCGTTCGCATTATCATCAAACATTAATCCTGCGTTCCATTCAATAACGTAGCCATGGCTTTCGGTTTCATTGCGATCAAACGCGTTTGCTGCGTTTGTTAAGATCCCGTGGTCTTGTCCAGCACCGGCATCATTAGGGTCACCAGTACGCCATATATCGTACATATTATTTAGAACAACACCGCCAGCCGCGCCCTGCCAAAAAGCAACACCAGCCTCTATTCCATCACGCCAGAACCAGTCACCTTCGTTGTTTTCATCTGTAGCACCAATCCAACTTTCTGCACCGCCAGTCAGACCAAAAACGTAATTAAT
>JALZUF010000251.1 GCA_023301785.1 Alphaproteobacteria bacterium
TTGAAAATACTTGTGTATTCAATTTATTGTTAATGATTTGGCAATACTTATCTGATAATATTAGGTAGGGTCATAAGCTTGAGGACAAATCATTAATGCCAACTTACAGTCTAGAGTTAGAATTATTTGGGATTTATAGCCTAGATATGCCTGGATTTGAAATCTGGGCGGACGGCGCTCAGCTTGGTCCTACCTACTCTATATCATCAAACGGCACGTCAATTTCAACAAGCTTCACTTATGGTGGCGCTTTACCGTCTTCTTTAGAATTTCGTTTTACGGACGCCAGTGGTGAAACACCGCGCACGATTGAGGTGCGCTCAGTTAAAATTAATGACCGTTATGTGAATACGGATAACTATCTTTCCAGTAACAGTTTGACGAATGGCCAAACGTCTGTCGTGGATGTTTCTGGTGGTGCTGATATTTTTGATCAGGACTACGAACCACCAGCAGGAGAGTTCACAACTGGTGCAACAGCCAGCTTTACAGCTGGTATTGATTTTTATCGAAAGCTGGCGGGCACAACCGACGAAGTATTCGATATGCTGGGGGGAGCTGATTACGCACATACAGGTTCTGGGAATGACAAAATTGCTGGCGGTGCAGGAAACGATTTTGTACGTGCTGGCGATGGAAATGATTTGATATTTGGTGGTGCGGATGATGACCGTTTATTTGGTCAAAATGATGACGATGAAATTTATGGTGGTAGTGGTAATGACCGATTGTTTGGAAATAATGGTAATGATGAAGTCCATGGTGGGGACGGTGATGATAAGGTAAACGGTAATACGGGCGATGACCTGCTAACGGGTGGCGACGGTGATGATGTCTTAAGCGGTGGTTCTGGCGATGATATTGTCTTTGGTGATTTAGGTGCAGACCGACTAATTGGTGGTGCAGGAAATGACACGCTTGATGGTGGTGATGGCGACGATCTTGCTTATGGTGGTGCAGGTGACGATCAAATTAATGGTGGTGATGGTGCCGATATATTAATCGGTAATATTGGTGTTGATGTCATCAATGGCGATGATGGTGATGATATCATCTTTCTTGCCGTAAATGATTTTGAAGCGGGTGAGCGTGTTTATGGAGGTGCAGGTATAGACGAGCTTATCTTAAGTCACCTCATGACTATTGATTTCACAACAGGTGTTATTGATGAATTGGAGACGTTAAGTGGTTCTGATGATGCTCAAGATGTGACCTACACAATTGAACAAGCATTACAATTTACAAGCATAGATTTAGGCGGCGATATTGATACGACGCGCGTTAATATCACAGGCGTGGTTGATGTGACGTTGCTGGGCACGCCAACGGTAACGAATGTTGAAAATGGTTTTTTGACGGGCTCTGCGGGTGACGATGATCTTACCATTACAGGCGGACAACTAGATGCGTTGGTATTTGGAACAGGTATAATCGATTTTGATAGCGGGACAGACGTTATAAACTTAACGTCAACATCGACCAACTTAAATGCACTTGGTGCAACGGATGCGTTTATTGATGGACTGGAAGAAGTTAATGCCTCTGAAGCAGTAGCAGATGTTACGATTGATCTAGCGGGTCAAACGGAAGATCTTATCATTATTGGTTCAGGCAATGATGACACAATCACCGGTGGATCTGGTGATGATACATTAAGTGGCGATGCGGGCAATGCAACAAGTGATGGACTTGTTGGTTATTATAAATTTGATGAAACGAGTGGCACGGCCGTTGCGGATTCATCGGGCAATGGCAATAATGGAACTTATGTTGGTGGAACACCGACGTGGAGTCCAACTGGTGGTCAAATAGAGGGTGCTCTTGATATGCCAGCGCCTGCTGCAGATGACGCAGTCGAAGTTGGTACATGGGATGTAAATGGATCGGGTATAACAGTTTCGTCTTGGATTAATCAGGATAATATAACGAACGATGCAAGAATAATTTCAAAAACAAGCGGCACAGCTCAGCCGAACCACGATTGGGCAATCATCATTGATAATAATTTTGGCGGTCCAGACGATGTAATACGTTTTCGCCTAACAACAGTTAATGGTTTCCAAGAGCATATTTTGGAAGGCGTAACTATGAGCGATTACTTAGATTTGTGGACGCATGTTGCGGTAACTTACGATGATACATCAAATCTAATCACCTATTATATAAATGGCGCAGTAATGGGTACCGATACGCACACATTGGGCGGCGCAGTTGTGACAGGTAGTGGGAAAACCGTCGCTATTGGAAATAACGCAGTAGCGATTGCGGGTTCGCGTCAATTTGATGGATTGATTGATGAAACGCGGATATATGAGCGTGGATTAGATGCGACAGAAATTCAAGATATCTATACCGATTTATCATCGAGTATAGGCGGCGCCGATGTTATTACTGGCGGTGTGGGTACGGATACAATTAGGGGTGGTGTCGGAGACGATACGATTAACCTTGCCAATGGTGATTTTGAAGTTGGTGAAAGTATTGATGGTGGTAGTGATACAGACGACGTTGTTTTGACGAATGCAACAACAGTAGATTTTACAACAGGTACATTGGTTAATGTAGAAAATTTAATAGGCTCAACTGGTAACGACGATGTGACCTATAGTATTCAGCAAGCCTTATCATTCAGTACAATTAATCTTGGCGGTGGAACAGATAACAGCCGCATTAATATTTCAGGTATTATTGACGTGACAACGTTGGGCGTACCTATCGTAAGTAATGTAGAAAATGGATTCTTAACAGGATCCGCAGGGAATGATGATCTTACTATTTCTGGTGCGCAGTTAGATGCCTTGGTATACGGCGCAGGTATCATTGATTTTGATACGGGGGCTGATACAATTAATTTAACATCAACTTCTTCGGAAATAAATTCATTAGCAGATGCTTCTATTATTGGATTAGAAACAATTGATGCTTCAACAGCAGGCGCCATTGTAACAATTGATTTAAGCCTGCAAACAGAAGATTTTAATATTCTTGGTAGCATAATTCCTTCTGGTAGTTCCGATACAATAATCGGCGGCTCTGGTAATGATAATATTAATGCTCAAGCAGGAGATGATACGGTTAATGGCGGTGCAGGAAATGACACTATAGATGGTGGTGGCGGTGATGACACATTAATTGGTGGTGCAGGCGATGATGTAATATTCGATACAGGAAACGCTGGTAGCCAAGATATTATTACTGGAGGAACAGGTGCTGATACCATTGATGCTGGTTTAGCAGATGATATAATTAATCTTGCCAATGGTGATTTTATAGCCGGAGAATCAATTGATGGTGGTGCAGACAATGATCAGATTATTTTAACGAATGCCACAACAGTTGATTTCACTGTTGGTACAATTTCAAATGTTGAAAACTTAACCGGCTCATCTGGCAACGATGATGTTACTTACACAATTCAACAAGCTTTGGCGTTTACAATAATCGACCTAGGCGGTGGTACTGATAACAGCCGTGTTCAAGCTAGCGGCACAATTGATGTGACTGGGTTGAGTCTGCCTGTTGTGACAAATGTAGAGAATGGTTTTCTTACAGGCTCAACAGGTGACGATGATGTTACCATCACAGGTGCGCAGGTAAACGCGTTGATATTTGGAGCGGGGGTCATCGATTTTGATTCAGGAACAGATGTACTTCGTTTGACGACAATCTCGTCTGATCTGGCGGCATTGGCTGCTAGCGATACAGGTATTGTTGGCTTAGAAGAAATTGACTACACAGCTGTAGGTTCTTCAACAGTAAATCTCGATTTAACGGCGCAAACTGAAGA
>JALZUF010000252.1 GCA_023301785.1 Alphaproteobacteria bacterium
CCCCCCTGCCCTAACCGTTTACCAAACTTAAACAATTATAAAACTTTGCGTTTACTTAATGTTTACCATATTTATATGGAAAAGTTCATAATTTGGCTGAGAGAAGACCATGAAATTTACAGCAGGGCAGGCGGCAAAGGCAGTTGGTAAAAGTATGCCAACAATCTCTAAGGCACTTAAAACTGGCAGGTTATCAGCGAAAAAAGTGGGTAATAGATATGAGATAGACGCCTCAGAACTCTTTCGAGTTTGGCCAAAGGCCACAGATAGTGAAGGTTTACCTTTGGATACTGGTAAACCTTCATCTTTAAGTTTGGTAAACCCCAAAATAAACTATGAAATCAAGGCGTTGCAAGATGCACTTAATGCAGAGCGCAAGCTAAACTCTGAAAAAGATGGCCGGATCGCAGATTTGACCCAAAGAGCGGAGCGGGCAGAGCAAAAAGAAGATGCAGCGCAGGCTCAACTAGTTGGACTACTGACAGATCAACGTGACACACCACGCAAAGGATTTTGGGGAAGACTCAAGGGATAGCAGCCACAAACCTTCAACATCTGCTGAGGTTTTGAGCGGGTTTTTGGATGCGCAAAACAGGGCAGGGGATGTCTGTTCCAAACGTCGGCTCTGGCGCAAGATACACATTGGGATCGACGAAGAAACACTTGAGGGACGGGCTGTTGAAGGAACGAGCAGCAGCATAGGTGACGCTCCGATGTTGCTTGATCTTCTCGAGATCAAATCCCCCCAGAATGCTAACGTCAGACGTCTAACTATTGGGGAGTAGCGCAGGGTAAGGTATTCCTGACCTATTGGGCCCTTACAATAAGCACTTGTTACTGAGCTTGTTACTGAGAAGGAGTCACACAAAAGGCCTTGCCATATCCTGATAGTTTGAGTTCCTCGCTGCGAAAATGTCGTTTGGATTGAGCTCAGACTGCGTATTTAAATGGCTGTTGCTGATTTCGATTTTGTTCAGGCTTCAAAGCTCTTCTTTGTATATTCCAACCCAACCGACTAGAATGCTAGCCAACACCTTGTCCCTCAATAAAGCTAAAAGTGCATAACAAGGCAACCAGGCGCTCCTTAAAGGAGCTTGATGCAAATGTGACAGACAGCTTGAACCGTCTGTCTACTTCTCGACGCGTGCGATATAGTTGATTGAAGTAACGGTATGAATCTCCGACGAAACCGGGTGATATAGGAAAGAAAAAACATGTCTCAATCTCGTTCTCCCTACGAGGGATTGCCCAAAACCGCGTATTGGCGAACGGCCGTCTCGCAAACCGCTCCGCTGGAGCCGGGGACAATGTATACCCCGAAGTTTCCGATTGACAAAAAAATGCGAATTGCCACCGCGGGGTCATGCTTCGCGCAGCACGTCGGTGCAGCCTTACGCAAGAATGATTTCAACGTTATCGATGCGGAAGCCCTTTTGCCGCGCGTATCCGATGAAGTGGCACGTAAATACGGTTTCCGTCTCTATTCAGCGCGTTATGGCAATGTCTACACCGTGCGCCAAATGCTACAACTCTTACGTGAGGCAAATGGTGAATTCCGTCCTGCTGACGCCATTTGGGAACGCGATGGCAAATTCTTCGATGCCCTGCGCCCGTCAGTGGAACCCGAAGGCCTACCGACTGCTTCAGATGTGGCAGAGCATCGTGAACAACACCTCAAAGCTGTACGCTCTGTTTTCGACCAAGCGGATCTCGTGGTGTTTACATTGGGCTTGACTGAGGCTTGGATCGACACCAAGGACGGTGCTACGTACCCAACTGCGCCGGGAACCATTGCAGGACAATTTGACCCCTCCCGCTATGCCTTTGTCAACTTTACACATGCAGAGGTATTGGCAGATTTTGAGACCGTGCGCGAACGTTTGAAGGCGCAGAACTCGAACGTAAAATTTCTCATAACGGTGTCACCGGTGCCGCTGACCGCGACTGCATCCGGCAACCATGTTGAAGTAGCGACTTGCTACTCCAAGGCAACCCTGCGCTCAGTTTGCGGCGAACTTGTTCGTAAGTATCCAGATGTGGACTACTTCCCATCTTTCGAGATTATTACGTCCCAGAAGACGCGTGGTGCATATTACGAGGCAAACCTGCGCAGTGTCAGCAGCCGTGGTGTAGCAACAGCAATGACAACTTTCCTTGCTGCGCACGGATACGGCCCCGAGACAGAGGGAAACTCATCTGAGAAACCAGGCCCGAAGAGCACCAAAGCCGGTACCTCAGCATCAAAGGACGATGTGATTTGTGAAGAAGCTTTGCTGGAGGCATTTGCGAAATGAGAAAGGGTAAAAAGATAGCGATTATTGGCAAGTCGCATGTCGCTGCAATTAAGTCAGCATCTAAAGCTGTTTCTGCCGATTACCCAGGTTGCAAGCTTTCATTTTTTGCCGCACCAGGCCCTCTGTTCAGAAAGTTGGAACTTGATCCGCTCAACCGTGTCTTCGGGGCTATCCACGAAACCAGTCTGACTGATAGTAAACGTTCACTTTTGCGAAAAATAAACAAGTCAGACCGCATTGACTTAGGCGGTTTTAATGCCATCGTGCTGGCCGGAATTGACGTAAAGGAAAATCTTAACGCCCAAATTTTGAGACGTTTCTCAATCGATGGGACCAATCATGCTAAGCCGCGCCGCCGAATGTCCATGTCCGCCTATCGTGCGATGATGGCCGAAATGGTAACTGGATCATTGCCTGCCGTCGGTTGGAGGCATTGGATGGGCCCTCAGATATTCGCCACGCCAACCCCTCGGGTGGCTGAAAACTGTGTTGACGTAGACAACACTATTATTGTGCCTCCCATTAACGTGAAGTCCTGGGTGCCTCTGGTTAACCGTGATCTCACCCGGCCTGAAAGTTTCACCCCATACATCGAAGCCTTGCGCGAGGGGTTCGCAGCAGAGGGGATAACCTTCGTACCCAACCCTGACGAAACTTATGGCAAGACGGGTTTGACAAAGGCTGATTTCGCACGCGGAGCAGTGAATTTTCGAACAATCCGGAATGCAGGTATGGATTTCGACTCCAAGCATATGAACACTGATTTTGGTGCGATTTGCCTGCGAAACTTACTGGACGTGATTGAAGCGAGTTCTGCACACGAACAAGCATAAATACAGTCTACCTGCATTTAGATTTAAATCATGCATTTTCTTAAATCGCGCTAAAGCGCGGCGTTATGTTATTTAACATGATTTCGCCTAGGTGTTTAGTCCCGGCATCTGGTGGATCGGATTTAAGATGAATCGATCTGGCTCAGAAGTCCAAATTTTGCAGATGTATTCATAAGGCGTGAGACTGCTGAGTGTTTTGAGACGTCTTGCGTAATTGTAGGCGTCAAGGAAATCACTGAAATGCGTTCGAAGTTGTTCGTGGCTCTCGTAATGAGGGAGTATCCGAAACTCTGTGTATGAGGTTTAGCCCATGCGAGTTTGGCGGATCATTTGTTGAACCGTTCTGGGTATAGGATAGCGAATTGGTTTCGTGCGGCAACCCATTCTCTGACGGCCCTTCCTGTCTTCTCAAAGCTGCGTATCGCCAGATAGATTAGCTTTGTCGCGGCGTCATCCGTTGGGAAGCTGCCGCGTGTTTTGGTGGTTTTTCGGATCACCCGGTTGAGGCTCTCGATGGCATTTGTTGTGTAGATGATTTTGCGCACCGCCGGTGGGAAGGCAAAAAACGGGATGACCTCCTGCCACGCCCGTCGCCAGCTTGGCGCGATTGAAGGGTATTTCTGGCCCCATTCGGCCTCAAAATCCGCGAGTGCCTTCTCGGCTTCCTTGTCATCCGTCGCCTGATAGATCCGCTTGAGATCCTTTGCCACGACCTTGCGATCCTTCCAACCACAGAAGTTCAGAGAATGGCGCACCAGATGCACGATACAGGTTTGGACGGTGGTATCAGGGAAAGCGGCGTTGATGGCGTCAGGGAAGCCCTTGAGGCCATCGACAACGGCGATCAGGATATCTTCGACCCCGCGATTGCGCAGATTGTTCATCACCGAGAGCCAGAATTTGGCCCCCTCATTGGCGGCGATCCACAGGCCCAGAACCTCGCGTTCGCCCTCGGCGTTGACGCCCAGGGCCACGTAAACGGCCTTGTTTTTGACCTGGCGGCTTTCTGCGTCGCGGATTTTGACGCGAAGGGCATCGAGGAAAACAATCGGATACATCGGTTCCAGAGCGCGGTTCTGCCAATCCGATACCTTCTCCAGAACGGCATCGGTGACCCGGCTGACAAGATCGGCTGATACCTTCAGGCCGTAGATCTCCTCAAGGTGGGCGCGGATATCGCGGGTTGATAGTCCGGCGGCATACAGACCAATGATTTTGTCATCCATGCCGTCGATCCGGGTCTGGCCCTTCTTGATCAGCTCAGGCTCAAAACTGCCGTCTCGGTCGCGGGGGACATCAATCGGCAACGCCCCATCATTGCCCTTCAGCGTTTTGCGCGTCGTGCCATTGCGGCGGTTGTTCTGTTGGTGCGAGGGTTCCGCATCCGGTTCATAGCCCAGATGATCGGACGCTCTCGAAAGGCTCTCTGCGCACCTAAAACTAATTTATATTACAGCTTCCACAAACAACCCACTTTGAACGATCTATCGCGCCGAGTAGCTCTTGCACCATGTCGTGAACGTTCTCTCGATAGAAGAGGCATCCAACGGGATCGACTTTTCGCCGCACCATTTGCGGAACGTGTCAGCCAGCACACGCAAGTCTGGCACATGCCGCCCGTCGATGCGCGGCGCATTGTCTCGTGCGATCCGGTCCCATGGCTGGGTATCCTTTACACTTCCAGAGTCAGGGAATGCCATCACGGGCGTTTCCGCTGTGCCATCCCGCCGTGCCTTTCGGCCCACCTTGGGCCGATCCAGCTCGTCTTTCACTTTTTTCAGGTCTTCTTTGACCTCCCAAGCTATCTCAACCTCTGCAACCGTCCGCCCAGTCTTGTGATAGGTCGCTGTCAGTTGCAGTCGCGTAATATCACTGTTGATCTCAGTTATAGCGGCTTCAATGGCATCCTTTTTTAGGTTGGAAAATCTAGCAAACTTGCCTTCTGGAACGCCTAACATCATGCGTAGATCAGCCACTTTGAACCGCTTGCTGGTGATGTGTTTGAGGTTTGTCAGGCTACATATGTGCTGGAACAGAAGCACAGAATACTTACTGGTAAGATGGAACACCGCTTGACGATCAAGGATAGCCCAATGGTTCGAGTCCCGCGCCATTTCTTTGAATGTGGTGCGGAAAGTCCAAGAAATTAGCACATTGTCGCTTACCTCATTACGGTAATCAATCGTAGCCTGATCAAGCAAGCCGCCCACTGTCGTCGTCATTTTTTCTGCATCGTTGATGGTCAGAACCGCCGCGCTCAATTCCTCAAACAGCGGCACGACAGTTTGGCGGGTATGGTTCCGCATCCCATTGATTTTCTTGAGGTCTGATAAGCGCATTTCATGGCGCACATCGTCAGCCATACGCCCCCCAGCTTTCGCTATCATCAAGTGCATCAATTTGAGCGCCTGAAGACTTGGGGCGTGTTTGATGTAAACGCCCTGTGCCACCTCTGCGGGCAGCACCGTCTTCGTCTGATCATGGGCGCGATCAGCAGCTACCTGTGTTGTCTTAACCATGCTTATGTAGTTACTTGTTGAGAAAGCACTGTCAACAAGCATTATAGTCCCCATAACAAGCATTATAGTCCCCATAACAAGCATTATAGTCCCCATAACAAGCACGAAAAACTACAAGGCATTGTAAAAAAACAGCTATTTACCCCTGAACTCTTAGAACTCTTAGAACAAGAAAGGCGCTACGCGCTTTTTTCGTAAATATAGATTGGTTTTAAGGGGTGTTTGGCACCTATCGCGCTTAAATTGGATCGATACGGATATCCAACTTGGCCCCTACAGCGTCAGCAAAGCGGGCCAGCTTTTCGATGCTGATATTTTGACGCGCACCTTCGATGCGAGAAATCTCACTCTGCTTGGTGCCCATACGTTCTGCAACTTCGGCCTGGGACAGACCAGCCGCCGCCCGGGCTGCAATGAGTTTTCGGGCAAGGTTAAATTCAGGGGCGAGGGCATCATAAGCCGCCTTGTTGTCAGCGTCGCTCAGGAACTCTTTTTTCAGGTCAGCCAGTTTGGTCATGTTACCTCCTTCGCCCGCTTACGGGCTGTTTCAAGTGCGGTTTTTGGCGTCTTCTGTGTTTTCTTCTGGAACGCATGAACAACGACTAATCGTTGCCCTGACGCCTTCACGTAAATTGCACGGGCTATCCCGTCTTTGCCGCTCATACGGATTTCCCAAAGACTGCCAGCGCCAGACAGAGATCGCACATGCGGCATCCCGACAGCATCGGGCCCTTGCTCAGTCAGCAGGTCTGCAATCCATAAGAACCGCGCAAACAAATCACGTGGCAGTTTTTTCAGCTCACGGTCTACCCGTTTGTCTAATGTCTCTACTGACCACATATAACATATATGTTATA
>JALZUF010000253.1 GCA_023301785.1 Alphaproteobacteria bacterium
GCCTTAAACTCACGACCTAGAAAATGCCTTGCCTTCAAAACTCCAAACGATATCTTTAAACCTCCTCAGCCTGTTGCACTGGCTAGTTGAATCCGCGAGGTAAAAAATCAGATGTTGTAGCATTGCTCAAAAAGAATAAAGCCTATGTACCTAGTTTAAACCCGAGACCTAAAGATAACGGCGAAGCGAAGGTGGCGAAAATTGCCACGACCGCGATTGAGGATGTCGTTCTTTTCATGGAGAAGTACAAAGGGAAACCTAAGAAGGGAGCCCAGGTGATTGCTAAAGTGGGTTGTGTCGGGTGTCACAATATTGACAAAGCAGGAGCAGTTAAAGCCCCAGATTTAGCGAAATTAGGTGATATGAGCTATGCTGACTTAACCGAGGCAATTATTAAGCCAGGGGCAACGATTGCTCCAACGTGGGTGAACCTTTCGCTCCAAAATGGCCAGGTGTTGACGGGGACAATTGTGAAGGAAGATCCGAACGAGGTGACTCTTCATAATATTGCAGGAATTCCTACCGTCATTAAGGTCGCGGATATTAAGACCCGCGAGCCTGGATTAAATATGATGAGCTTGCATTTAACAGACTCGCTCACCTTGCCAGAATTTGGTGATTTACTACACTATATTAAGTCTATGGAATCTTATAGATAAGATCAACACATGAAACCATTGTGGGAGTTTTTAAAGGTCTGTAGTTTAGTGTTATGGATTTAATGGTTTTTCAGCCATTTTTTAGCGTGAAAATCAGCGCTTTCGATTGTTTTTTCAATTGAAATCTTGATTTGAATAGTTTTTTAGCTCATCAATATTTCAATGATTAATGATTTTTCTAAAAAAAGAAGGGATTTCGCTTTGAAGTATTTGGCTCTTGGCCTTACAGTTTCTAGTGGATTCGCTAAGAATCCTAGCGCTATAGTTCTGGCGTGGGATAACTGGAATGAGACAACGAACCAGCGTGCGTCCTACGAGGCAGGAGCAACGGGCTCGGCTACGGCAAATGGCTTTAACTTGATCGTTAGTAATGAGAACGGGAGTCCTGACCAAACGTTTGGCACGACCAGTTCGACCAGTATTTCTGCCACACAACAGAGTTACATCAGTCAGTCGTTCAACAGAGTTTACTCTATAGATTTCGATATCAAAGCTGATGGAGCTCGAACGGAATTACGTACCTTCCACTTCGATGCCTTTGCAGGTGTAGAGTCAGCTCACACGGGATGGACTCTTTCTGTTCAGTCAGGAGATATTACCAATGGAACGATTGCCCGAGGAGAAATATCTGAAAAAACGACATGGGAAGATTTCGATGTGGATCTAACTAGCTTACCAGATTACGATTTAGGTGAAAACGGAAGCGCTACAATACGTCTCACCTGGTGGGGCGGAAATGTTTCGCAGAATTACTGGGCGCAAACAAGGGTTGATAACGTGGCGGTTCGTGCAGCGGTTCCTACAGAGCCTGAGGCGAATTCACTCGCAGTTGGCGAACGAGCCGATTGGATGAGAGGCGCATGGGGCGCGTTCTGGGGTCCTGGAGAGGGCCAAAATGGTGCCGGAGAAAATCTTCAAATTGGTCCATTTATTGAGCAAATGAAAGAGCTTAAAACTGTCGATTATGTTCAACTCAAGCTTAGCGAATCATTCGTCTTTTCTCCAGCGCATTCGGCTCCACATCCAATGTTAGAAAGTTTATGGCGTGGAGACACAGGGCCGGACGGAAAGCCAATCAACCTTGTGGTGCCTAGACAAAGTTTAGGATACGACCCGTTTTTAAGAAACTTGAGAGCCATCAAAGCTGCAGGCCTGAAAACTCAAGTTTATGTGAACCTCACAACAATGATGGAGACGCACCGTAGAACTTGGCGTATGCCGATTCCGGAAGAAATCGCAGATGTAAATGCACGATGGAAGAGGCATTGTGATACGACACCTATGATTTCATCTTACATGAATAGCCAGCCGTATATTAAGATGGATGAAGAAGCGTACCCTGAACGTAAATACTACTTCGCATACGCAGAATTTATTCTTAAAGACTACGCAGAGCGCTACGGGGATCTCATCGATGCTTGGATTCTGGATAGCGGTAAAGTGTTCGCTACCTATAACGGTGACGATACCTACACTGGACAAGCAGAAGATCAAAGATTGTACGAGAAGTACACTAATGTTGTAAGAAGAGGAAACCCTGATGTAGTGATTTCATTCAATCAAGGTCAAAACAATCCATTTACGCCTGGTACTGGACAAAATCCATTTCCTGCCCCAACATTATTTGACGATTATGGGTTTGGTCATCCATTCGGTGCTGGTAATGAATTAGGTAACCAAGAGTCAGGGAATTACGACCGTAACTATTCATTCATTACTTGGATGCGAGACAATGACGGCTTTATTCACCGTAATGGAGGTTTTGGTGTCGGGGGATACTTAGAGTCGGCAAACGAGTTTACTTATGACGATAATGTTGTTGGGCATGTATACTTCCCAATGGCGACCCAAGCTTGGAATGGTGGTACTGAGTCAGCGTTGACAAATGACCAATTCAAACTCTGGAATGAGGACGCGCTTACAAATGGAGGTTGTATTACATGGGGAATTCCACTAATTCGTTCTAATGTTACAGAGGGTGCGCCCAATGCAGATTACGCTGCTTTAGATTGGGCAGTGAGTACACTCAAAGTGATGGACGAAGATCTCATTAAGCTTCAGCACGGAGATAATCCTGTGTGGGCTCGTGGTGAAACACTTCTTCCTGATGCTTACATCGGGCAGGCATACTATCACACACTAGTCGAAGGAGAAAACTTCTATGGCCCAAATGGTGAGAAAGTTACAAACATTTCAGCTTTGACAGAGGCTGCTAGACCATCATGGCTCAATATCGAAGAAGTCAGTTCTGGAGTATGGGTTCTTTCTGGTATTCCTAATGATCTAGAAGATCGTGACTACAACTTTAACCTCAGGGCGAGAGCTGGTTCAGCATTTTCTGATCGTAAGGTGAGCATTACAGTTGAACAAGGCCCTAGTCGTTTCAGCATTGGTGAAGTAGATGCTCCTGTGTGGCCGGACCAAGGCATCGAATTTGATGACGCTATACTCTTACAAGAGAATAAGTACCAACTTGTTCAAGGAGTTCATTTTCATGACTTCGAAGGTGATGTGGTCAACGTAATTTTGAGGGCTGGACCGTCTTGGGTATCATTGATTCAGTTGGCAGATGGGGTATACCAATTGGGCGGTACACCAACTGACAGTGATAAAGGGGTTAATGAAGTCCGCCTCCAGCTCACAGATGGTAATGGGAATAAAACGATTCTTGATATAGAAATCAATGTGACTCCAGGCTCATTGCAGCGTACCGCTGTCTTCGCAGAACCTAGACATATCTATGAGCCAGGATCGCCAGCGATTATGATTTCAGATCATATTACTGCTCCAGACGGAATCGCTACATACCGTATTGCTTTCGACGTAGAAGCTAGTAACGGTAGTAGTATCTCCACAGGAGACTCTAACGCTGACATTACTAGTTGGGGGGTTGGAGTCAACGGTGACCGTACCTTTGACGGCGATGCAAATGATTCTGCAAAAGTCAGTAACTTGAGAGTTGTCAGTTTCCGAAATAATGGTGGGGTTCTTCGTGAAAGTAATATAACGGCGCTCTCGTTCTACGGAATTCGTATTGCAAATGCTGATACTGTTGGTAGAGATGCTGTTGCTTTTGAGTTAGAAGGAACTACTTATGATATTGGCAGGCTTTTTGCCTCGCCTGAGCGTGTAACCCTAAGAGCTGTGGGTGAAGATCTTCCTGATGTGATCGATCAGTTTACAGTGAAGAGCGGGCAGTCAAATGACCAAGAATCTAATAGATGGACTATTGATTTTGTTCAAGTAGAGGTTCGTTTCTAAAGTTTTAGTTAAACCCCTTAAAAGATTTAACGGTTACTTAGCTTTGCTGAGTAACCGTTTTTTTTGGAAATTTTTCATGTGGTTTAGCTCATCTTGACTAATTCCCAATTAGTTAAGCGTGTTGAAATAAACGAGTGACTCTTACCGTAAGGAGACATATTCAGGTATGAGCTCTAGCGTCATTAAGGTCGTGGATAATATATAAAACCCGCGAAAAGCTCAGCTCCAACCAAGCGGGCTTCCTTGCAGCTCGCCTTACGAATGATCGTGTACCTGCTCTTTCGTTCTACCATGGTTACGAGCACC
>JALZUF010000254.1 GCA_023301785.1 Alphaproteobacteria bacterium
GGCATATCTGTTAGGTATGTTCCTAACAACTCAAGCTCTAACGTATATGTTGGCATACTGCCTGTTTCCCCTTGTTATACTAGCTTTAAGCATATCAGAAAGACATTATAGAAAGGTTAATATATTAACGCACACAGTAGTGTGCAAAAGAATCGAATGTAGCATTATTGTAAGCCAAATCAATCACTTAGGCAAACAACATTATTCGAACTGAGCTTTATGTTTAATTAACAATCGTGCAACCATAGATTGAAACCGTGTAGTTTCAATCTTTTAAAAATCAACACTAAGAATTTAATGAGAATTAGTTTGAAATTATACTTGTTTCAAAGAAAAGTATATTTGGCTGCCATTTTCAGTAAATTCAGAATCTAACCAAATTTTACCGCCATGTCGCTCAATAATGGCCTTTACAATGGCTAAGCCCGCGCCAATACGACCACCATAATCATCTTCACCATGCAAACGACGAAATATATCAAATATTACATCCTTATGTTGTGGCTCAATACCTATACCATTATCCTGAACGCTAAAGATCAAATCATGATCACTCTCAAAGCTCGAGATCGTTATTTTGCGCTGCTCTGTCTCCTCATGATAAATCAGGGCATTTTCAATTAGGTGCCGAAATACGCTCTCAAATTGCAGGGCATTAACTTCAATAGCAGGCAAATCGTTAAAAGTAATAATTGGATTATGCTCTTGAATGATCTCACTTAAATTAGAAATAGCATCTTGAACTAAAACTGCAGCATCGATTTTCTTATACTCAACATCATTGGTTGTAATACGTGATAGGGTAAGAAGCGATGACTGCATGGCAGTCAAACGTGAAATAGCGCTCTTAATAAAATTAACGTATTCTTGCTCCTCATCTCCAAAATCTTTATCTATTGAGCTAAATAATAAACTCGTAAATGATTTCAGCTGTCTCAAAGGAGCGTTCATGTCATGCGACACAATACGCAAGAAATTTTTATACTCTTTTAAAACATCTTCGGTGCTTAATTCTTTTTTCATATGCGTTTACGTTTTAGGCAACTTAACAATACTAAACCAAAAATCTTCAATCGCGCTAACAACATCATAAAATTGCGGCAGATCAATAGGCTTGGTAATATAACCACTTGCCTGAAGTTCATAACTTTTTGCGACATCTTCTTCGGCTTCGGAACTGGATATTATAATAACGGGTATGTTAATGCCCGCAAGTTCTTCTCTTCCCATGGTATTTGCCCCTGTAATATTTATAAGTAAAATTTAATAATTAGATAAAACTTTATCTAAATTTAGTTTAAATTTTATCTATTAACATAGGGTTAAACCATTGATTTTACATGATAATTTTATGTTTTTTGCAGACTATCGTATGTACTCGCAATAGATTTGGCAAAAAAAATCCGCCCATCAGGACGGAGATAATTAAAAAACATCGTATTAAACCACAATGTTTCCATCAGTAAAAAGTGTCACTTCATCTAATCCCGTAATGTTATTAAACTGACCTGCGGTAACAAAGCTACTGCCTCCTGTTAAACCATCACTATCAATTTGAATGAGAGTATCTGTTCCACTATCAACAAGTTGAACATAGTCTGTAATAGTGCCTGAAAAGGCGCCAACAATTAAATCACTAACATCTAAAATGTCTCCTTCAGAAAATCTAAAGCTGAAAATTTCATCAACATCATTATATGCACTTGCCGCTTCTAAAACAAAGGTGTCTAAACCTGAGCTACCGTATAGTGTATCAAATCCATCACCACCATGAAGTGTATCACCGCCTGATGAAGCGTAAAGAATATCATCACCATCGCCACCATATAATGTGTCAACATCGTCTGTTTCTGTAATGAGTGTTGTTTCAACTGCCCCAACACTATAGAAGCTTGATGGATCATCTTGGTTATCAAACTGTGCTGCAATTTCATCTGCTGTTAACGTACCTTCATAAAGTCGGATATCATCAAATTGTCCGTCATAATATGCGTTATTTCGCGCGCCATCAAACGTTGATGCTTCCGATCCATCACCAATAAAACCAAAACGTGTACTCGCATTTCCTAAGGCGCTACCGCCATGCGTATTAACATCGCGTCCTATCTCTACACCATCCACATAAAGAATTTTATCAGTACCGTCATAAACAGCAGCTACATGATGCCAAGATCCATCATTAATGGAAGAACCAGCAGTAAAATCATGAATACCACTAGCGTTCGTTGAAAATGATAATTGTCCAGTACTAGAATCAAGGAAGACGTTGAAAAACTCACTACGATCAAAATCGAGAATAGCCCAGTTACCTGCTATTCCACCACCAGCAGAATATGTGGTATTAACCCATCCTGAAACAGAAACTTCTGCAACCACCGCTCCCACATAACTATGGTTAAGAGCAATATATTCTGCATTGTTAAATTGAAGTCCATCACCCACTTGCGCTGTGACAATATCTGCAGAAGTTAAACCGCCACGAGCCGTACCATCAAGTTGTGAACGTGAACTATCTTCAATGACTGTTCCTCCAAGATCATCATCCAGATGCCAAACACCAGTATAATTCTCTCCAAATGTCGTCGCGTCATTCGTCAGTGTTACACCTGCGTTACCATAGTGAAGTTTTAATTCTGTATCCAACGTTGAAGAAAGGTTTGGTACGCGCACATGAACCTCCAATGTTTCTGCAACAGTATCAATATCTACAACTTCACGATCTAAAACAGTAACGCCATCTGCAAGAGTAAACAAAATATCTGAGCCATCGGCTTTCACATTACTCCAGAAGTTAGCATCCAATCCCGCTCCGGTTATTAAAACCGTAAAATCTGTCATATCACTATCAACCATGGCTGAATCTATTGTGATTGAACGTTTGAAGCTCCAATCCGCATCATAAATCCCTGTATCGGCGTTAGCATATATAACGTCATTACCCGTACCACCTCTAATAATGTCATCACCTGCGCCACCTTCTATGGTATCAATGCCTGCACCGCCGTCCAATGTATCATTTCCATCACCACCAAAAATTACATCATTACCCGCTTCTGCATAGATAATATCATCACCATCATCGCCATCAATAACATCATCGCCTATATCTGTTAAAAATACGGCTACGTTATCAAGATCAAAATCAGCATCGCCTGTTGATGCGGTCAATTCAAAAAAGATCGTTGTTGATGTGCTAACTGCAGTAAAGTTATAACTATATGAGTTAAGCCCTGCATCCACATCTGTATCTACAATAGAGTCAGTCACAATAGGGACTGCTCCGTTTAAAACTTGAACCGATAAAGTTCCTGAAGTTCCGAAATTAACACCTGCGTCAAAAGTTAAAGTATAAGTTTCACCGATTTGCGTTGTAATAATCTGAGATATATCTCCACCAACCGCCGAAGTCCAGCCACCGATTGGGTAAGAGTAGCTTCCTTCACTTCCGCGATTAGCAGGAAAGTTGTAAACACCACCACCTCCGCCCGTTCTGATCCATTCTGGAGGTGTTGTACCTGAACCTACGCCATCACTCGTATCTTCAAAACCACCATTTTTTAATAGGTTAACGCCGTTAGCATCACCATAAATTGTATCATTACCCGTGCCACCATTAACATCATCATCGCCATCGCCACCACTGATGACATCGTTACCAATACCACCCCTTAGCGTATCGTTACCTAAGCCACCAACAATTTGATCATTACCTGCATCGCCGCTAATGATGTCATCATCACCATTCCCAATTAAGATGTCATCGTCATCCCCGCCATTGATTTGATCTGCACCAGCGCCGCCATATATTACATCATTACCTGCTCCACCATCTAACGTATCTGCACCCGCAGCACCAACAAGTGTGTCTACCCCATCATCGCCATATATGATATCGGCACCAGACCCACCATTCAGTAAATCATTACCATCGCCGCCCGTCATTAAATCATCACCAACGTGACCATTTACTTTATCATTACCCGCGCCACCATGAAGCTCGTCATCACCATCATTTCCAAACAAGCGATCATTACCAGTACCGCCATAAATTTCATCATTACCATCTTGACCTAGCAAACGATCATCATCTGCACCGCCAAACAATAAATCATTCCCTGCACCTGCACGAATAAAGTCATTTCCTGCTCCACCCGATATTTTATCATCACCTGCTGCTGTATGCGCATAATCGTTACCTGCCAACATATCAAACACTTCATCTGTTGCGCCAGAAATCTTACGATAAAAATCAAAACTAGCCGTAAAGGTTTTCGTTGCACCTATGGTAAATTCAGAAGATGGTGGTTCATAATTTTGATCAAAAATATCTGCACCACCCGCTATATCAACAGTTGAGTTTCCACCATTAACCAAACTATTGCTTGATAAATAATTACCTGTATTCACGTAACGATCATTAATCTTTACGCTTTGAATTTCGATAGTACGGGGTGTTTCACCACTCGCATCATCAAAGCGGAATTCCAGCGAGCTTGGTAAAGCGCCACCATAAGTAAAACTAGTTGAAATGGATGAACCTGATGATGAAATTAAATAAGTAGAGCCGAGTTGAGACCCATTTGCCCAGATCTGAAATCCTGGCATATCGGTGAGGTACGTCCCCAATAACTCTAAATCTAATGTATATGTTGGCATACCCGCTTAACCGACTTCCCGTTTTTATAATTTTATTCTAATAAATCAATTAGATAACTACCATATCATAGTATCAGAAAGATATTAACAAAGCACTAGCATATTATGAAAAAACTTATGTGCAAAAATTCAGAAGCCAAATAAAGCACAACCAACGATCAAAAATATCTATTCTACTAACGTTTTAATATTTTAGAATTTAGAAAAAAAAGAGCCATGCTAGATATAGATAATAATAAAACAATGGCTGGGCCAGCAGGCCAATCAAATAGGTATGAACAAATTAAACCAAGAAGATAAGAAGTCATTGAAATTAAGACCCCTATAATCATTTTATGGTTCTTCATACCGACAACCGCCAAAGCAGGGAAAATCAAACTTGCAAAAACTAGATAAACGCCAATCATGCTGACGGAGAATGGGATTGTAATTGCGAATAATGGGTAGAATAAAAATGATCTTTTCTTTTTAAAAACCATCCAAGCAATGACCACGCTTATAAATATTGGTGCGACAAAAATTATATGGCTCCAGCTTGTCCAAAGCACTTGCCCTTCCAGAATATCCTTTATCTCCTCACCACCACGTGGACTGTTTGCGACAAGCAACAATCCCATAGACGCCGCTAATACAAAAGCACACCCGATAAGGGCTTCCTGATAATGACCTGATTTTTTTTCAAGGACATGAAATATAATGGCGCATAAAATAGCGGCAATTAATCCTGCCCCCAATCGTCCATATCCTGCCAACAGGCTATATTCATCAACAATAATAAATGTTTGAAACGCAATCATTCCAAGAGCCGCAAATTGCGCTACAGCCAAATCAAGAAAGATAATGTTTCGTTTTAAAACTTCTTGTCCCAATGGTACATGGACAAGGGATATAAGCGCCCCAGCGACGAAAGCTGGGGCGAGTAATGATATTATGTCGGTTAAATTTTCCATTAGCCCTTATTCAAGCGTTGAACAGTATCCTCAAACAAAGATTGTAAATCTTTTGCCTGATCATTACCACCCACCGTAAACGGTAACTTAATAATCGGAACGCCTGATTTTTCAGAGAGCCACTTCGCTCCTTTTTCATTTTCAAAAGGCGCCACCAATATACCCTTTACGTTTTTCCCTTGAATGTCTTGAAGTACTTTTTCAAGGTGAGACGCGTTTGGTGGTATACCTGGCTTTGGCTCCAACGAAGCAATCGCTTCCATACCTAGCCAGTTCAGAAGATACGTCCAGCTTTTGTGATAGACAACTATGTTTGCCCCTTTTAAATCACTCGCTTGAGCTTCCCATTGGGTAATGGCTTGCTTCCACTTGTCATTAAAAGAACTTTGGCTTTTTTGATAAGAACCAGAATTAGGCGCATCTATTTCAGACAACCGATCGCTAATCACTTTCGACACCAGAATAATATTATTCGGGTCTAAATGTACATGCGGGTTACCTTCAGGATGAACATGCCCCATAGAACGATCAACATTCTGCATGGCTTCCAACATTGGCACATAATCAGAGGCCATAATTGATCCCACACCACCTTCTTGAACTTGGCCACTTCCTGCCTTATTCAG
>JALZUF010000255.1 GCA_023301785.1 Alphaproteobacteria bacterium
TCTCCTAACTGTCTCCAAGCTTCTCTTGCCTCTGTTAGTGGGGCATCGAAAGAGAAAGAATTGGGTTCACCATCTCCTTTCTTGTAATACTCTCGCATGATTTTGAGAATGTAATACTTTGCAGGCGGTCCCTCTTTTCTTTTCCAAGATTTGGAAAAAATCCCCCAGAAAGTATTAGGTCCAATTTGTTTCCCATTGGCTATAGCTTTGACTTCAGGTGTGTTATCATGTGCCGCCGTCGCCACCTTTTGGGGATCCAGTGGGACTCGAAAGTCCCAACTAGGGTCCCCAGTTGCTCTCACAACTTGGGAAGTTGATGCGACCCCAGTTTCAACGTGAAACTGATCAATAGTTTGAGCCGGCACAACGACAGTGTGCATGATTGGTTGTTGTGTTATTAATGAAGCAGTTGGGGGAATGATTGTTGCTGCTGTAGCGGTTGTTGGGGCGGTTGGCGCCACTGGTGCAATATTTGCACCAAATTCAACCCCCGGCATAAAACTAGCTGCGGGAGGTGAGGTTGATACAGAAACCGGTGCAACAGGGTTTTTTGAAGTTTTTTGGCTCTTTTTAGTCTCTTTTGATGTTTCCGCTGTTGGTTCTGGCTCTGCTGGCAAAGTTTTTGCTTTTTTTGAAGGACCTGGTTGTGATACTTCGCTGTCGCTCCTACTGGTGCTCGCGCTAGAACCTGACTCGTTTTTTCGTTTATTTTTCTTTTCCAGCAACACCCTCTCTAACTCTTGTGCCAACAATTGGAAACCTTTTTTACGATTTTTTGGTTTCTGAACAATGTGTAACCATTTTGAGACTTTCAGAGATGTGCTTTGTCCAGACGGCCAATTATCCCTTGAAGCTTCTAGCACTTGTTCGTATTGGTTCTGGATTTTCGTTTTATATTTTTTCTCTAAATGTTTGGACAAATATGTGTCCAAGGTGATCGGCCATTCATCCTCCGAATCTTCTTCCTCAGTATGAGGGGCATCTTCTGGTTCTGTATCATTCCCCATTTCTTGTGTTTCGGCTTCTGGATCAGGAGCGCTAGAATCTGATCCTGGTTCGGTGTCGGCTTCTGAAGGTTTATACAATGAATCTGCCTCGCTTTCGCTACTTTCTTCTTCCTCTTCTGTCTCTGTTTCAATTGATTCCTTTTCTGCTAGTTCTTCTTCTAAAGTTGGTTCGTCTATTTCAGATTCTTCTTGCTCGGCGGCTTCTAAATCGATTATTGGAGGTTCCCAAGTAATGTCTTTGTCTTTAGACATTTGAATAGAACTCTTTCTGTGGAGCTCTTGAAAGAGGGAACGATAATGCTTCCAATTCTTTTAGCTCTAATTTATATATTTTGCAAATCCGCCTCAAACAGGAGGCAGATATATCACAAGCCCAAGCGATTTTCGCAAGGCCCACGTTTTTAGTTACTAGCACAATAGCGACAGCTACTGCCGAATTGGGTGGGCCTGAATTGAGCAAGCCGGTATATAATATATCGCTCATGTTTTCTATATCTTTAACTATGAGAAAGCTTATTATATCCAATTTAGCACAGATTCGTGCAACTAAATTGCTAGGTTTCAATTCTTCGTTGCTATCAACATGAAAACTTGAAAGCAACGATAATGGCACATAACACATTCGAGCTATTTCTATCAAACTTCGTCCAACGTTTTGATTTTTACAGGCAACATATATACAGTAAGCGGCAAATGCTTCCCCATTTTTTCGAGCTCCTCTTCGATTCGTGAAAAATAGGTGTTCTGCTTCTGCTTCAATAGATTTAACAAGATGATTATTTGCACAAATATTTTGTATATATTCAAAATGTTCTTCTATGGAACACCCGTTAACTGTATCTGTCAAATATTGTTCATTTTTGCCGCACTTTTCACACACTGTAACACCTCCTCGCGCGTCCAATATTTTATACCCGTTGCAACAAACCATTTTAACTATATAATAAGATTAGTGAAGAAAGTTTGGATAAAGCTTTCAAGTTTTTTGAGCCCACTGTACATACAACATTATTTGGTGACCATATTATAGTACCGAACTCTGTTTTAATAAACATATTGGGGAATCGTTCTCGATTATACTTAATATGGATAATTTCTTTGTTTGTGTCTTTCAATCGTTTCTTCTCTAACAAATTTATCTTCTTTTTGCTTAGATTGTTACATATTGCAGATATATTGTCAATTACATGTTCTGTGAAAATGTTTTCTGTCTTTATGATATCAAGTGCCCAATACAAGGCATCTATAGCTGTAGCAATGGCATCACAGTTTCGAACTCCTGTAATGTTAATATAACCAGAGAAAAAACAGTTATATACAAATTTACCGACCCTTAAAATACAAAAACTAAACACTGTCTTCTTTTTAAACGAAGTATTTTTTAGTTGTATAGAATATTGTGGAAGCCAAGATTCTTTAACACGAACATGAAATTTCACGTTTTGCACTTCCATTCTTCATCAGACGAGATAAGCACACAACCTGTAGATGCGAAGGTATCTTTCCTACTAAAACTATTTAAGATAAATACTTGTTTTTATTTTATATAAGA
>JALZUF010000256.1 GCA_023301785.1 Alphaproteobacteria bacterium
GGGTAAATTTGTTTTTGTTAAGAATATTTGCAAGGCGAAACCACGCTTTAAATTGAAAAAGTTTAGGTCGCGTATCGACAATAATTGAATCAAAATACCCTGATTTTTCTGCTAAAGCGACGTATGGCTTTGTCGTTAAAAGAACGATGTGATCATCAGGATGATTTTCACGAATGGCGCGCATATTACCGAACGTTTGAACAAAATCGCCTAGTGCGCTGAGCTTGACGACTAAGATCTTATTTTTAGTTGTTTGCATTAGGCGGCACGCTTATAATTTTGGAGGTACTGATCTTGTAATAATTCAGCGTACACATTGAGCGTGTCATCAACCATTTTTTCCTTTGTGAAATTATAGGCAACATGTTCCATGGCATTAGCCGCCAAATTATAATGTTGTTCATCGGTTAAGCTTAAGGCTTGTTGAATCGCCTTGGCTAGGGCCTCAGAGTCGTTGGGCGGAATGAGCCAACCTGTTTCATTGCGAATGATTGTTTCTTGTGCACCGCCGTGGTCAGTCCCGATAATCGGGCGTCCCATAGCTTGCGCTTCGATAGGGATACGGCCAAAACCTTCTGGATCAGTTGAAGCGGAAACCACGACTGTCGATAGCATATAAGCGGCAGGCATATCATCGCAATGATCGATGATACGAATTTGCCCACCTAAATTTTTGGCTTGGATGCTTTCTTCTAATTCAGCGCGATATTCGCTACGCCCTTGGTCTGAGCCGATGAGGACGCAGAATAAATCAGGCTGATTAATTTTTGCCATGGCATCAATTAAAACGTGATGTCCTTTCCAACGTGTGATGCGGCCCGGTAACATGATGATGCGCGCACCGTCTGGTAAGCGCCATTCTTTGGTGACTTTTATAATCTGGGCAGGACGTACGTTTGCTGGGTGAAATTTTTCTAAGGAGATACCACGGTGAATAAGACGAATATTACGTTTGCTAATCTCGTAATTATCGACAAGGTATTGCGCCACAAAATTAGAAATTGCGATGACGCGTGCGCCTTTTGCAATGGCGGAGTTATAAAAGCGTTTTGCTTCACCGCTTATATTATAAGGGGCGTGACAGGTGGTCATATACTCTGCTTTTGTTTTAAGGCACGCTTTCCAAGCAGACCAAGCAGGCGCACGGCTTCGGACATGAACGATATTCACATTATGCTTTTGGATTAGTCTTTTTATGCGACCAATATTACGCCACATCACAAGAGGATTTTTGCTATGAACAGGTAAATTAATATGGGTTGAGCCGCCACGTTCAAGCTCGTGTACGCGTGCGCCACCATGGGAAACAACAATGGAATATGAGCCAGCCTGAATGAGGCCATTGGCAACATCGATACAACCTTGTTCCGCGCCACCAGGTCCAAGCTCAGGGATAATTTGCATGACAACGGGTGCGTTTGCTGGCAAGGACTTTGCCTTTACATTTTCTTGGGGGTGTTGTTGTGCGAGAGGTCGTTTTTGTGTCATGATATGGCTTATTTCGATTTATCAAAATGACGTTATTATTAGCATATTCATTTTGCAAAATCGAGCCGCAAATAACGTTACATTTGGCATTATAGAGACTTTAAATAAGATTTGGGAATTAAGATGGTTGAATACTTAAAACGGCAAGATAAGCCAAGCTTAGCTTTTGAATATATCCAAGGCGATGATGCGTTGCCTGCGGTTGTTTTCTTGGGCGGCTTTCGGTCAGATATGATGGGTAGTAAAGCGGCGTTTTTAAAAGAGCAGTGCGTTGCACGAGGACAATCTTATTTACGTTTTGATTATTCTGGCCATGGAAAATCTGAAGGTGATTTTGAACAGCTTTGCCTAAGTGATTGGGCGCAAGATGCGCGCGATATATTGACACATACTTCACCACATAAACCAATTTTGGTTGGTTCTTCTATGGGGGGATGGATATCGTTGATTGTGGCGCAAGAGGATAGTTTTGATCTTAGCGCTTTTATTGGCATTGCGGCTGCTCCTGATTTCACAACGTGGATGGAGGAGGGTATGTCGGCGGATCAAAAATCTGAAATGAAAGAGAAGGGCTTTATTCTACTACCAAGTGATTATGATCAGCCGTACGTTATTACACGTAAGCTCATTGAAGATGGCCGTGACAATAAAGTGATGGAAACCCCGATAGAGCTAGGTATACCTGTACGTCTTTTACAAGGAAAACAGGATAAAGACGTCCCATGGGAAGTGGCAGAAAAAATTAAAGCTAACATAAAAAGTAAAAACGTAGAAATTTACTATAGCGAAGAAGGCAACCATAGCCTGTCTAACCCAGAAGACTTGGCTATGCTTGATAAAACGATTATTGCGTTAATTTCAGCTTAGACTGATTACTTCTTTTTGTATTTTACGGATTTTGCTTTGGCGTGTTTGTAGACCGCATAATCATTGTTTTTGCGACGGCGCCCAAGACCACCAAAAGAGATCTGGCGGCCACTACATGGCCATATACCCAGTACCCAAGATAAAATAAGATAGACAAAGGAAATTGCGAATGGAATGAGGCCGACGACCATTGTTGGTAAGCGTAATACAGGGTCAACATAACCACGCCAAGTAGAAGGCTCAAAACTGTCACGGACTGTTTCTAGGGAGCTTGGCGCATATTCGCTCCATACCCAACCTGCGTCACTCACGAGGAAAGCTTTAGGATCAATGCGCAGGGCTTTTACTTCACGGATTTTTTCATCATCAGCGAAGTAATTAAAATATATGTCGTGACCTAAGCCTAGTAAAAAAGGGATTAGCATAATTACGAGAAATGTTTTTGCACCGTCTGGCATTGTTTAGGATCCTTATATAATACGAAAAACAGTTTACCGCGTCTATTTTGCCGTGCATAGCGTTTTTTAGGACTTAATTTGATGGATATTCCTGCTTATGGCTTGATTAAACGGAGGCGATTGGATAATCTCCGCGCATATCGCATATTTATAAGCCATACACGCAAGCGTGAAGGCTATGCGGACAGGTG
>JALZUF010000257.1 GCA_023301785.1 Alphaproteobacteria bacterium
ATCGTGCCAAAAATCGTCGACAACCTTAAACCAAAAGCAAATGATAACTTCAAAATCAATGACATTGATGGTATCCGCGTCACAACACCAGAAGGCTGGTGGCTGTTACGTCCATCAAACACGCAAAATGTTTTGGTATCCCGCGTGGAAGCCAACACAGAACAAGATTTGAATGATCTAAAAGCTATGGTTCAAGACGCCCTATCCGAAATCAGCATTGATTTTAAGTTTTAACTTCCCCCTTCGGCTTATTAACTTTATTATAAGTTCGTATTCAAAACCGAACGGGAAAGATCATGTCTGATAATAAAGAAGCCAATAAAAAAATAGCCGCCGTCATGGAGCTTCTTGCTTCCAGAATCTGTCACGACATCATCAGCCCCGTTGGCGCGATCAATAACGGCATTGAGCTTATGCAAGAGCTTGGCCCCGATGGCATCGAAGACGGGCTAGAGCTTGTCGCCTACAGCGCCGAGCAATCTGCCGCGAAGCTTGCCGCCTTCCGCCTTGCCTATGGTTCAGGTGGACGTGATACGCATATTAAGCCCGAAGATGTTCAGAAAATCTTTGGTGCGCTTATCAAAGCTGAAGGCAAAGTTAGCCAAACATGGGATCCTTACGGCAACCTTGGTCCCAACAGTGATAAAAAAGACCTGCCTATGGGCTATTGCAAAATGCTAATGTGCGCCATGATGCTGGCTATGGAAGCCTTACCAAAAGGCGGCTATATCTCTGTCCGCCCTGCCATGGGTGACGATGCAGGCCACAGTATTATCATCGCCGAAGGTGAAGGTGCAATCATCCGCGACCAAGTCGAAGATGCCCTCGCCCAAAATATTGATCCTGATGATTTAGACCCACGTTTAGTCCACCCCTACGCGATTAGTGTCCTTGCCCAGTGCTACGATTATGATATCTCTATCAAATCACAAGCCGAAGGCCGTATTGAATTTCTAATGAAGTGCCCTGTTACGGAAGTTGAAGATCCTACTACGGACAATTAAAGTGAGCGTGAAAACGGGCATTTAAAACCCAAGTGCTTCGCTCTGGCAACACCATATCCATTCAATGCATCTTCCATTAATGTACGATCCCCTTTAGAAAGTACTAACATATCATTCTCTAATGCCTGTCGAAGAGACTTTGCGTTAAACGGCGGAGGCGTATAATCTTCTCCACGAGGATTCATTTCTTCAAAATGCACAACAAGAGTTTCATGGCCCTTCGAGCCAACAGCCTTCCACGGACTAAATGATTTAAATTTATCTTTTATCGCATCTTTTGTCATAATTTTATCCTCATAAAGAAAAGCACATTACACTATCTAAGAATTATGTCAATAAATAATTTGTATGAAACTTGCTCTGCCCTCTTGCTTGAGACGCGCTATAGGTTATAAATTCCTTACTCTTAAAAATTAAATGGATGCATAAAAATGGCCGACTCTGCTGCTCAAAAGAAAACTGATCAAGATAATCAAACAATTCGTGACCCGCGCGAAGTCAAAATCAAACGCGCGTTGCTTTCCGTCTCCGACAAAGATGGCTTGATTGAATTCGCCAAAGAATTAGCCGCCCATGGTGTTGAAATCCTATCAACTGGCGGCACATCCAAAGCCATCGCCGCTGCAGGCTTAGACGTCAAAGACGTATCAGACCACACAGGTTTCCCTGAAATGATGGATGGCCGCGTGAAAACGCTCCACCCAACTGTGCATGGTGGCATCTTGGCGCGTCGCGACAACGAAACACACGTCAAAGCACAAGAAGAGCATGGGATTGGCGATATCGACCTTGTTGTTGTGAACCTTTATCCCTTTGTTCAAACTGTTGAAAAAGGGGCTGATTACGACGAATGTATCGAAAACATTGATATTGGTGGCCCTGCCATGATCCGCTCTGCGGCAAAGAACCACGAATTTGTTGCGATTGTCACTGATCCGCAAGATTACGAAGCCGTTTTGGATGATATGCGTGACCATAAAGGGTGCACAACATACAAACTGCGCCAGAAATTGGCCGCCAACGCCTATGCGATGACCGCTACATATGATTCAAATATCTCAAGCTGGTTTGGGCAACAATTAAAAACAGACGCATTCCCTCGCCGCATTAGCTTCTCTGGAACGCTAAAACAATCATTACGATACGGTGAGAACCCACACCAAAGTGCCGCACTTTACACCGTTGATGGTTCAAAAAGACCAGGCGCTGCTTTGGCGACACAAATCCAAGGAAAAGAGCTTTCTTACAATAATATCAATGACACAGACGCCGCTTTTGAGACTGTGGCTGAATTTGATCAACCTGCTGTTGCGATCATTAAACACGCAAATCCTTGCGGCGTTGCCACGGCCGATAACGTCCTAGATGCCTACGAAAGCGCGCTTTTATGCGATCCCGTTAGTGCTTTTGGTGGCATTATCGCCCTTAACCGCACCTTAACCGCAGAAGCCGCAAAGCGTATTATTCAAACTTTCAGTGAAGTTATCATTGCACCTGATGTTGAAGCAGGCGCCCTTAACGTACTGAAAGAAAAGAAAAATGTTCGCGTCTTAACAACGGGTGGACTTCCTGATATTCACGATAAACGTCGCATGGTCACACGCGTTGCCGGCGGACTTTTGGTACAAGACAATGATTTTGGTGTCGTGACCGAAGATATGCTGAAAGTAGTATCTGAGCGTGAACCAACCCCTGAAGAGCTTCGCGATCTTCTTTTCGCTTTCAAGGTTTGTAAACACGTCAAATCAAACGCGATTATTTATGCGAAAGACGGCGCAACCGTTGGTATCGGTGCAGGTCAGATGAACCGTCTTGATTCCTCACGCATTGCCGCCCGTAAGGCGCAAGATGCCGCCGAGAAGGCTGGCCTCAGCGAGCCATTAACCAAAGGCTCAGTTGTGGCCTCTGATGCCTTCTTCCCCTTCGCAGACGGCCTTATAGCCGCCGCTGAGGCTGGTGTGACCGCCGTTATTCAACCGGGTGGTTCAATCCGTGATGAAGAGGTTATAGCCGCCGCTGATGAGCGTGGCCTTGCTATGGTTTACACAGGAATGCGTCACTTCTGGCACTAAGAGAAGAAGCCCTCATGCGCGCAAGCGCGAGGAGGCTATGCTCTACTAAACAAAACTGCTCAGGCGCGTAAACGCGCTACGCTTTATTACAAAAACCGCTCAGGCGTGTAAACGCGCTACGCTTAATAAAATCCCTTCTTCCGTCATTGCGAAGGAGCATTAACGACTGTGACAATCCAGTGCTTCCCTCCAAATTTGGCTTACACCCTCTATTTTTGGTAGAATAAAGAATGGATTAATAGTCCCTACACGCCGTGTTAACTTTTTGTTAATTAATTTTACATATAATCAGACGGCGAGTAATTTAAATCGTTTCGAATAAAAAATGAAACGCCATAAGTAACTGAAAATAAATATAAATTTAGATCCATTTGTAAAAAGACACGCAGATTCGATATAATTTGTTTAGATATTAGGGAAAGTAATTAAACACAGAATAACAAAGGAAATGAAATGTCATCAATATTAGACACAACAGGAGACGGAGGGAAAAGCACAGAGCTTGATCTTGGTGCTGCAGTGTCTGACACGACACCTTCAATACCTGCGGCACAAGCCTTTTTAGACACTTCCGTCCCTGATGGCGAAGGCGTTATCACCGTTTCCAACGGTGCAGACGCATCCAGAACAAATAGCTACAAACACCAGTCAGCAGGACCAGCAGAGAAGAAACAAGATCTTTCTATGTGGCTCCTAAGCTCAACGACAAGCAAATTAACCAACGCGGCAACATCAACCGTTCTTAATGATGAAGCAAACGAGCAATTAGACGCTTTGAAAAGTATAGGCGCAACTGTCGCTAAAGTTGGCCTAGCAGGCTTAGGCCTTCACGCCGCGCTAACAGGATTAGGAATCAAAGGCGCATGGGATGACACAAAATCCAAGTATGCCGCTAAAGCAGATGCCAAGAAAATGGCAAAAATTGAAGCTGAAGCGCATCGCACGAATATGGCGAAAGACGCTTTTGAAGAAGTTGTCGATGATGGCGCAAAACGTACTGCCAAACCAGTAGCACAAATTGTTGAAGAATTTGCAGAAAACGGCGCAAAACCCTTATCCACAGCGGCAGACGCATCAGTTGCAGTCGCCCGTGTATCAGAAGATTTAACCAAACCAGCAACGCAAGCCGCAGTTGAAGCGACAACCGATACAGTTGCCCGTGTTGCAGATGATGTCGCAAAACCAGCAGCAGAAGCCTTAACAAGCGTCGCTGATGATGCCGCAAACATGGCCAAAACAGCCGCTGCGGAAGCACCAGACGCCCTTAAAGCCGTTGCCGATGTGATGGACGAGAAACCATCATGGGGTATGCGCCTCTT
>JALZUF010000258.1 GCA_023301785.1 Alphaproteobacteria bacterium
CAACGTCGATACGTCGAGAGCCTTTCTGCCTATGCGCGTCAATTCTTGGAAATGATGCAAAAACCAGATGTTGATAGCATCGAAGGATTATCACCTGCGATCTCGATTGAGCAAAAAACCACCAGCCGTAATCCACGATCAACCGTCGGTACAGTCACCGAGATACATGATTATATGCGCTTGCTTTGGGCGCGTGTTGGCGTCCCCTATTCTCCTGCAACAGGCCTTCCTATTGAAAGCCAAACCGTCAGCCAAATCGTTGATCAAATTTTGGAGATGAAAGAAGGCACAAAGCTATACGTGCTTGCCCCTATCGTTCGCGGCCGTAAAGGTGAATACAAAAAAGAATTTAGAGAGCTTCAAGCCAAAGGCTTCCAACGTGTCAAAGTCGATGGGGAGCTTTATGAAATAGACGAACTTCCTACACTTAATAAGAAGCTAAAGCATGACATTGAAGTTGTTGTTGACCGTGTTGTTATCCGCGAAGATATCGCAACACGTTTGGCGGACTCTGTTGAAACAGCCCTGAGATTAGCCGATGGCTTGTGTATGTCCGAAGATGCGACCAGCGGCGAACAAAAAATATTCAGCGAAAAATTTGCCTGCCCTGTTTCTGGATTTACGATCCCTGAAATTGAACCACGCTTATTCTCTTTCAACTCACCCCATGGCGCTTGCCCAACTTGTGATGGCCTTGGCATGAAGATGTTGATGGACCCAAACTTAATTGTGCCAGATCAATCCAAATCAATTAAAAATGGAGCGGTTGAACCATGGTCAAAAAACTTCGCCCCTTTTTATATGCAAGCGATGGAAGCCGTTGCGAAGCATTACAAGTTTAAGATCACAACACCTTGGAATAAACTTAAAAAATCCGAACAAGACCTTATTCTATACGGATCAGGCGACACTATTATTCCGATTACTTACGAGAGTAAAAGCGAAAGCACATGGAAAAGTAACAAGCCTTTTGAAGGTGTTATCCCTTCCCTTGCCCGCCGCTTAATTGAGACAGACAGCAATCGTGCCCGCGACGAGCTTAGCCGCTATCAAACAAGCAGCCCGTGTGAGACTTGTGAAGGATACCGCCTAAAGCCAGAAGCCTTGGCCGTTAAGATTGATAAAAAACATATCAGCGAAATTTCTGTACTCTCCATCGAGGAAGCCGATGAGTGGTTTAAAAAAGTTGTCAAAAAACTTAATAAACAACAAACACAAATCGCCGATAAAATTTTAAAAGAGATTAATGAGCGCCTAACATTCCTTATGAATGTTGGCCTAGATTACCTGTCTCTATCACGTTCGTCTGCAACATTGTCTGGCGGCGAAAGTCAGCGTATCCGCTTGGCCTCACAAATTGGGTCTGGCCTAACGGGCGTGCTTTATGTCCTCGACGAGCCTTCTATTGGCCTACACCAGCGCGATAATAACCGCTTGCTTGAAACGCTGCGCCGCCTTCGTGATTTGGGGAATACTGTCCTTGTCGTTGAACATGATGAGGACGCCATCCTCGCCGCTGACTATCTAATTGATGTCGGCCCTGGGGCTGGTGTTCATGGTGGACAAATTATTGCCAAAGGCACGCCAAAGCAAGTCATGAAAACCAAAGGCTCCATTACAGCAGACTATCTGACAGGAAAACGTGAAGTGGTAATTCCTGACAAACGCCGTAAGGGTAAAAAAGGACAGAACCTTAAACTGATTGGTGCAAGTGGTAACAACTTGCAAAATATTACAGGGACAATTCCGTTGGGCACATTATCTTGTGTTACTGGCGTATCAGGTTCAGGTAAATCAACCTTCACCATCGACACTTTATACCGCGCGGCATCACAAAAACTGATGAAGTCCCGCGAAGTGCCCTTGCCTTATAAAGAGATCAAAGGCCTAGAGTTTTTAGACAAAGTCATCGACATTGATCAGTCCCCGATTGGACGAACACCTCGGTCTAACCCTGCAACCTACACTGGCGCGTTTACCCCTATTCGTGAATGGTTTGCCGGACTACCCGAAGCCAAAGTACGCGGCTATGGCCCTGGTCGTTTTAGCTTTAATGTCAAAGGCGGACGATGCGAAGCTTGCCAAGGTGATGGCCTTATCAAAATCGAAATGCACTTTCTGCCTGACGTTTATGTGACTTGTGAAACTTGTGAAGGCAAACGCTACAACCGCGAGACGCTTGATATCAGATTTAAAGGCAAAAATATCGCAGACATCTTAGCCATGACCATCGAAGATGCCGCAGAATTTTTTAAAGCTGTGCCAAGCATCCGCGACAAAATGGAAACATTGAAAAAAGTCGGCCTTGATTATATTAGAGTTGGACAGCCCGCCAACACACTGTCTGGCGGTGAAGCGCAACGCGTGAAGCTTTCCAAAGAACTCTCTAAACGCTCAACAGGTAAGACACTTTATATTCTGGACGAACCCACAACAGGGCTACATTTTGAAGATGTTCGTAAATTGCTTGAAGTGCTTCAATCCCTCGTTGAACAAGGCAACACCGTCGTCGTGATTGAGCATAACTTAGAAGTCATTAAAACGGCAGATTACGTTATCGACATCGGCCCCGAAGGCGGCCACAAAGGCGGTAAAATCTTAGCTACAGGAACTCCCGAAGACATCGCCGCCACAAAAGGCAGTTACACAGGTGAATTCCTAAAAACCATCTTGGATAAAGCCAAAGACAAAAACAAAAAAGCGGCCTAAAATAAAGCCGCTTTTATTTGAATAGCTTAAAGATAATCTTCTTATACTTACTCCGCCGCGATGAATTCTTCGTGCTTGAAGAACTTATCTTTCACGTAAGCAATCATCAACCATGCACATGGTACAACCAATAAGCCATAGATCGTCAACTGACCGAATAATGTCTTAGAGCTTACCCAAGGCTTCATTGCTTGGTGAACAGCGTCATTATAGAAGATCGTGCCTTCAACTTCAGTCAGCTCATAGATACCATATAGGAACAAGTGAACAGCGAAGAGGAACAAGAAAATGCCTGTTACTTGCATAAATGCTTTCAAATTGATTTTATGACTTTGTGATGCCCAAAGATAACCAATAAAAGCCGTTAGCCCTAACCCCAATGCCGCACCAGCCATCATGCTAGAGCCATCCGTCTTACCACTAATTGCGCCAAGCATAAGAGCCGTCTCCATACCTTCACGCGCAATCATCACAACTGTAAAGAGAAAGACACCAATTATAGCGCCCTTGCCTGCTTTGGCCGCGTGACGTTCAACCGTTTCACCGATATGCGTTTTAATCTTATGCGCTGTGGTCATCATGTAATAAGTCATTGAGGCCACAAGAACCCCTGCAACCAAGGCCAAGATACCTTCCATCAAGGGAGTATCAGCCAATGCCGCAATGTGCCAACCAGTTGTTGCACTAATCAATAACGCAACCGCAATCCCTGCGAATACTGGTGTCTTCAAATCATGACGACCTGTCTTAGTAAGATACGCCAATGTAATGGCAACGATTAAGAAAGCCTCTAGACCTTCACGAAAAGTAATCAATAATGTTTCAAGCATGTTTATAACCTAAATTGTTAATTGAGAATGATTTTCATTTTCTACCGTTTTACTGTTGGCTTTTCAAGTTTTTTTGTTATAAAAGCACAATTATTCAATATAAAGGCTCTTACTATGAAAATTAGCACTATTCTTCTGGCTGCATTTATCTTAATTGCAACCTCATCATTCGCCATGGCGCAAAATGTATCTTCCCCTTCTGTTAAGCAAGGTGTGTGGGGATTTAATAATGCCGCAACCTATGCCGTTGATGATAATGACGACGCAGAAAACCAATTCAAACAAAAGACCCGTATGTCTTATGGCGTAACCGACAAATTAGCGCTTAGCCTTGCAGGCGAATTGAAACAAAACAAAGGTAATTCAACAGAATACGAAGAAACTGAGTTTCGCGTAATTTACAAACTGACTGGGGACGATGCCGCTATTAACGCCGCAACTAGAATTCTTTACGACCTAAACCATGTAAGCGGCACAGACACAGTCGGCGCGGAGCTGCTTTTGGGTCAAAAATTTGGCAAATGGCGTCACCTCTTTAATATTGATACCCAACATGATGTTGGTGCAGATTCAGAAGATGGTGTTGAGTTAGACTTAGCATGGGGTAGTTACTACCAATTTGATAAAGTCCGCGTGGGCGGTGAGTATTATGTTGATTTTGGTCGTCTGAAAGATCACCAAACATACAGCAATCAAGAACATCAAATTGGATCATCTGTTAAATTCAAAGCAGGTCGTATTTTAGACACAGACATCAAGCTAGAATTTGCGTATTTCCGCGGCATAAGCCGTAGTGCCGATGACAATGTTTTCAAAAACGAAATTGAATTTGCGTTTTAAATCATTATAAATATCGAATGACAAAATATAACGATTACAAGTACGGCCCTAAATCTGGCAATGAGCCAAAGCAAATCATAGTGCTGTTGCACGGCTATGGCTCTAACGGGCGCGATCTTATTTCTCTCGCCCCTTATTTGGCAGATGCCGCCCCAGACGCTTTGTTCATATCGCCAGACGCGCCGTTTCCTTGTGAAATTGGAATGGGCTTTCAGTGGTTCTCTCTGGCCGAGTACACGCCAGAGAAATTGTTTGAAGGCACAACAACAGCAGCCCCGTTACTCAATGACTATTTAGACAGCGTTTTAAAAACATATAATCTTGAAGATAGAGACCTTATCTTGCTTGGCTTTTCACAAGGCACGATGATGAGCCTATACACAGGCCCCCGCCGTAAAAATAAGGTTGCAGGTATACTTGGGTATTCTGGTGCCTTGATTGGTGAAGAAGATATAGCCGATTATCACAAGCCCCCTCTTCACTTGATCCACGGTGATGCCGATGATGTTGTTCCTGTTGGACGCTATCACGATGCCGTTGAGAAACTAAAAGCCACAGGGTTTGATATTGGTGGTCATAGCACACCAAATCTAGGACACTCCATTGATGAAGCCGGCATTCAAAGCGGTAGTGATTTTATAAAGAAAATTGTCAGTTAAGTTAGAACTTATATTTTATTGCAAACGTTAGAACATTAACACCGTCGTTACGGCTCGCCGTAAATGGATTCCTAGCTGTTGGATAATTTAACGTAGGAAGCCCAATTAACTGTCCATTGCTTACAAGGTTAACAACACCCTCGTTTAACGGACTCAAGTTAGTGCTAGACGGGTTTTCTTCATGAAGGTCATTCGGCTCTTCTTCTGTTTGAGCAATAGCATCAAATATCTCTACAAAGCCCTCTGGAGGTATATATGCTTCTTCCAAATCTGGTTTATCTGAGATTTCTGGAGGCGCCGACTGAACGGTGTCATCTTCATTACTACCACCAAATGAAGGAATAAAACCAACACTTAGTTCCCAGCTCTTGTTAATTTTGATATCAAAATACGCCTGTGCAGCATACCCCAAAGTACCAATAATTTCTGTCTTAGGTAGATTTCCACCATAATCGACCAAGCCTACCATACCGCCACATTCAACTTTTGAAGAAAAGCGTGCGAACGCATCTTGTAAAAATTTAGTTGGTGAATGCTCAGAAAGCCACTTTAAACAACGCCCCTCTTTTTTCGTACCGATAAAAGGGGTAAACGGCGATGCATCAGGGTTATTAGAAATTTCAGGAGCATCATAAAAGCTGTGCACATAACCACCGATGACAAAATGGTCAGTCTCAAGCCCAAAACCTATATTTACAGGATTGAATTCACTCATAAACTCGCCACCCGAAAAGTGATAAGAAAGCCCATATATAGCCAAGGTGTTAAATTTCAAACGCTCTGTCAACGTCAATAGATTATTATCAGTAATACCAATCGAGAACGTATCTTTATCCGCGGCCTCTTGACGAAACCACGCTAACTGCTCATCTGGTGTTTTATCACCCAAGAAAGAAGAGTGCGCGATTATCATTTCCGCTGGTCTTGATTGATCTCTAACGAAGTAATCAATATCCATCAGCGACACGTTATCGCTGGCATCCGCTAAGCTTAAAATTAAATCAGTCATACTATTCCTTAAAAAAGATATATTTACACTACCTGTAAAGTTATGTCAAATAAAAGCCGTTGTCGTATTAAGAAACGCAGAACATCACAATCACAAGAAGTTAACAATTTCAGATAGATACGGCAATATTTTAACATATTGAAATAATATTTCACAAACGCCTTAAGTCAAGAAATATTTAACATAATACTTAAAGTTATCGGTTAGCTTTAGGTCTTTTTCTTCAAGAGTTGCGATTTTGTTGGGCTAGCTATGCTTTCATGGTATAATGGTTGTATAGATGGCGAGGTCTTTACTATTATCCCCTCACTAAGATCTCCCCCTGCAACCCGCAGGAAACTATGCATTTTATAAGCTATGCCCACGTGTTTATACGTTTGGCATCTTTAAAAAGAGTAAAGGAGACAAGATATGGCAGAATTGATAAGTCCAGAATTAACACCTCCTCCAATAAGATCATTGGAGAGCTGTCCTGCTCTCATTTTAAACGCAGACTTCAGACCGCTCAGCTACTTCCCACTATCCGTATGGCCGTGGCAAGAAGCCGTAAAAGCAATCTTCCGCGATACCGTTAGTATTGTATCCGAATATGATCGCTATATTCATTCCCCAACATTAGAATTCAAACTCCCTAGCGTTATTGCGTTAAAGGAGTATGTACCAACCTCACACAGCCCCGCTTTCACAAGATATAATGTGTTTTTAAGAGATGCATGGCACTGCCAATATTGCGCCGATCTTTTCAAAACACCAAATCTAACATTTGACCATGTGATCCCACGATCACGTGGCGGAAGAACATCCTGGGACAATATAGTCTCGGCTTGCAAACCTTGCAACTTAAGGAAAGGCAGTAAATTACCGCATGAGTGCGATATGCACCCCATGACACCGCCGCGCGAGCCAAGCATATATGAACTTCAGGAAACGGGACGAAGATTTCCACCAAACTTCTTACATAAGAGTTGGGGAGATTTTCTGTACTGGGATAGTGAATTGGATATCGAATAAATCCAACCTATTTCGGTTTTTTTAAACGCAAACAAGGAGGTTGCAAATGATTGATAAAATTTTAAACGTAGGTCACGTAAGATCGACAACGGAAGCTTTTTGGTTCTATGTATTGTCTGTGGTGGTACTCGTAGGTATTTCTACGACATTACTACATTTCTTAGGACTAGTAGGCTTAGTAGATGGCGCTAGCGTATCATTTTTCGCTGGATCAACACTACACACGCTGATCGGTTCGGTCTTTACGCTGTTTGTATCAGGTTTAATCCTGACACATCGTAAACTTACGAGCGATATCTTCGCAGTATTATTGACTGTTGTTGCTGTATATTTAGCATACACAACAGACATTATGCTTGGACTTATTCCAGTCGCAATTTTAACGACAATTAAAAAATAAGTTTTAAGATATAAGTAATTCAAAAAGCCCACTATTCACTTAGCGGGCTTTTTTGTATTCATTTATTTTTTGAGTCCCAAGAACATTATAGGCAGATCCAATTTTTTTAACATCGCCGTCTGAAACATTTTTACTTATTCATTTTAAAAATTTGATTACAGCTTCTATGTTTTTTAAGATTTTTTCTAAATTTTCTACTTTTTCAATCTTTCCAATGAATAAATAAAAAACCAAAAAGCCATAACAAATAATTAAAGCCACGATAATAAAAAATAAAACAAGTAAATAAACTTATGATATATATTATAAAAAATTTGTACTTTTTATTTGATAAAAAATACAACGTAAACCCGCTCATTATAAAAAGAAAAAACTCAAATATCCTAAATACAATAAATAAAGAATATGGATTATATAATAACATTATATATATAGGATCAAAAAAATCTAGAAAAGATAATAAACCAAAAATAGATGTAATACATATGTAACCAATAGCTATGCTCACCAATATATATATAGGCCAGAAAAATTTTATATTATCATTCCCAAGTAAACTCAGATTCTTCAATTTTGTCATTGTTAAGCTTTATCCTCCCAATCATTTTTTCAGACAAAACTCCTTCAATCTCAAACTCTTTTGCATTACTTTTCTCTGCCAGAATTCTGTAACTTCTTAAATCTTTATCTTCTTTATTAAAATCATATCGGTCTTTAATTTTATTTTCAACATCCCCACGAATAATTATAATATCCCCATTGCGTGTTGCTGTAAAACCTCCTGCCGATCTAACCTTAACACTTCCCGTAGAAAACACTTGGTCTGGGTTAAGTTTAAGATAACCATCGCTACCCTTGATATCCCGATCCCAATAATCTTTAAATACTTTAGTTTCTCCATCCTTTAAAGACACAACATCCATAAGAGATTCATTAATAAACCTATCTCTATTTTTCTTTATTGAAGACATATAAATAGGTTGTGACTCAATATCATTTCTATTCAGCTTTAATTTCTTACCATCACCTTGTAAATAATGATTAAGAAACTTAGCAGATTGATCCAGCCCCCAAAATTCAAAATTTTTAATTTTCTCTCGTGCATCCCTCTCTGCTTTAATGATATCTACATTTTCACTATCTTTTAAAATTTCTTCCTTCCTGTATTTTTCTGAAACAGGTTTTCTATCGGGAACAGGTGGCATGCTTTCGATTTTTTGTTCTTGTATTTTACCCAACAAAAACTGTCCCATTTTTTCGACCAGTTTATCTTGGTCAACAGCTAAAGGCTTTGCCTGCTGAGCTTGCTTTGGCTTTCTCGGCGGCATCAAAGCAAAACCATTTTGTTGCAGTTTTGGCTCTTGCTCTTTTTTCTTTTGCACCAACGCGGTTTCGGTTTCCCCACCGGGGAAGATTAAGCCATCAACACGTAAATCATTATCCCGTTGAAAATCTTTAATCGTATCGTCTAGATCACGGGTAATAATGCCCAAAGGCTTTCCGTCCCCCTCGCGCTCCTCTTTTGCTTTGGGGGGCGCGAAGCCGATATCATCCAATGCGCCGCGTATGGTGCGGACATCTTCTTCTTTATTGTCTAGGTTATTGCCGACGGCGCCGCCGATCAGCTGCGTTAGGTCTTTAAGACCACTCAAAAATGACATGCATTTTCTCCTTATTGTTTTGAATTTTGGGAAATAAAAAACGCCCGAAAGATAAACTTTGGGCGTTGCTTTTGAATATATTCCTATATTTTCGTTGGAGTGTTAAGCAATCCTTCCGAAACCCGCAGAAAAGCTTGACTTTTAGAGCGCTGTGATTTACATATCCTTATTCAACATTAGAGATATAAGGACGTGCATCATGTTTGATGACCTATTTAACTTCGCCAAAGAGCGAACATTGAAACAATCTGTAGGATTTTATTTATTCTACTTAGGGATCTTCATGGGCGTTAAAGGCTTCATGACAATGGCAGGGCTTTAAGCGTTATTACAGATTTTGCGCGCCGATATAAAGGCCACAACCGCAAGCCCTAAACAGAAGATAACATTCCAATTCGCCATCGATAAATTGAGTATCGGATCCGCCCACGGAATTTCATCGCATCGCACAGCATCGGTTCGGCTTTGTATTTGCGCCAATATCTCTTGCATATTCCCTTCCATCTTGGGTACAGCGCACCCCTCCAAGAAAGACTTCCACCATTTAAGTTCAACACCCGTATGGTAAAACGCAATCACACTGTTGGCGAGAAACGTTACGCCAATCAGCCCCATAATAGCCGCCACAGCTTTCTTGGCTTTGAAAGAAATAGCCAAACCGATCAGCCCCAGTGCAATCACAATCGCATAAGGCCAACGTTGGTAAATACAAAGCACACAAGGTTGCAGGCCAAAGACATGCTCACTCATTAACGCCATCCCCAGCGCAGAGGCAGAGATAACAGCCATCGCAAGCGGCATAGAATGATGACAACCTAAAATCTTCACAATTAAATTTTTCATTTTAAATAAATCCTTTTATAAAGTTCTTTATGACATCAAAGGCTTCTGTTCCAAAAAACATCACACCGACAACCAAAATCGTCACCCACAATATACCCACAAACATGCCACCCAAAACGGCCAAACCATCGCGCATAAGCACACCAATCGCCATCAACGCAATACCAAACGCTGGAACTGTATTCGTTAAAGGCAACGGAATGGCTACACATAGAGACATCACCATGCCCGCCACACCAATAAGATTTGAGAAAATACCTTGCGTCATAAAAGACAAACGCGGACGAACAAAAAACTCCATCCGCTTTACCCAAGGATTTGCGGTTTCAATGAACCCCTCAACTTTTGCCTTAGAGACACTCCTTGCCTTCCAACTTTTTGGCAGCCAAACGATATGCCGCCCCATGGCCTGCTGGGCCGTTAGAATTAATAATGGCAGGGCAATAATGGTATTAATCCCCAGCGCAGGAATCGGCAAAGCCGCAGGTAAGGCGATAATAAACAGAATGAAGCCAAAGCCCCGCTCATGAAAGATATCAAGTAATTCTTTAATGGTTGTGGTTTCAGTTTTAATTTCAGCCATGGCATCAGCCAGAAGCTCGGAAAGGGTGCGAATAGTCATGAACGTATTAAACACGAGCATGAGGACAAGGCAAAGCCCTAAATTTTCGATATAACCCAATAAAATCAATAATAAAGGTTGAATATCAAATAGCTTTTACGCTAAAAAGGCTCAGTCTATTGGTATGAATACATATCTGTTGCGGGTGTGGTGGAATTGGTAGACGCGCTGGATTCAAAATCCAGTTCCGCAAGGAGTGCCGGTTCAAGTCCGGCCACCCGCACCAATTTTCTTAATTAGCTTACGCTCTCTTAAAATCTATAAGCCATTTTCCCACGGAACTGCACGTCTTGACCATCTTTGTTGTCCGCCCCACTTATTACGGTTTCTACCCCAGCAAATGTTGTGAAACTCGATTGCCCTCTGGCTCTCCATTCTGTATTGGTATGCCATGTTAATCCAAGCGATCCTTTTGTAAGACCTTCACTACCAAGCGGAAGCTCATCCGTAACCTCTCCTGTAAGCGTCAGGTTTGGTATATCAAAAAGTTCGCGTTCAGCAGTGATCGTAGCAAATGAGTCACCATTATCAACCAACATACCTACGCCAGCGTTTACTAATAACTTTGGTGTATGAATAATAGGTGTGAGAAGCGTAACTCCCGTATCCGTAGGATCATTCTGTGGGTTTTGTGCATCTGACTGTGCAAAATCTAGGGATTTATCTCGCGATGTGAAGGCTAGAGAAACTTCTAGTTCAAGGCGTTTGATTGCCCCGTGAGGTTTTGATCCTGTATCAGCAATGCCACCCGTCGCAGCGAACATTCCAGTTAATAAAGTTGCCGTAGTGGCCATTTGTTTAGGTGTTATCATAGCTTTTTCCCTGCAATATTTTTTATATTGCAACGTTATGACACAAGTAAATTATTATGTCAATAAAATTAGTTGGTAGTGGTCTTTTATAAGCTGTTCAGGAAGGTTAATAACGCGCCACGGTCTTCTTTTGGCATATTTTTGAAATCTTGCTTTGATTGCTCCGCTTCACCGCCATGCCATAGGATAGCCTCTTCCGCATTTCTAGCGCGCCCGTCATGGAGCAAAGTTGTGTGTTTATTGACGACCTTCACAAGTCCCAAGCCCCATAAAGGCGGTGTACGCCATTCACTGCCGCTTGCTTCATAATCAGGGCGACCATCGGCAAGCCCCTCGCCCATATCGTGAAGGAGCAAATCTGTGTAAGGCTGAATCTCCTGATAGCTTAGTTCTGAGACTTTATATTTACCCGTTGTGATTTGCGGTACATGGCATGACGCGCACTTTGCCTTTTCAAACAATCGCGCCCCACGCTTAACCAATACATCTTCTACATCGCGCCTTGCTGGTGGCGCCAATGTTGAAACGTAAAAAGTCATTTTATCAAGCTGTTTATCTGACATATCAAGCGTGTCACCTTTTGGGGCGGCTTGGCATTCTTTTTGTGCTGGTGGACAATTTTCATTTGGGAACATAGAATTTGTAATCCCCATATCTCCCAGCGCGGCACTCGCATCTTGCTCTTTCAAGGTTGCAACATTCGCCTTCCACCCATAACGTCCAATAGATTTCTTATTCTTTACTTTATCCCAAACGTAATTGGGACGACCAGAAATACCATCACCATCGGCATCATCAGGATCACTCATCGCCAAGATAGTTTTATTATCAATCGCATCAAGCAAGCCCATACCATGTACAGCAGGCGCAACGCGCGGTGAGAATAAAACATCTCGTCCAATCGGACCAAACGCCATATCGACAAATTCATAATTGGGTTTTCGAAGTGAGTATTTTGTACCATCAGGATATTGCCCTTCAATTTCCTGATAAATGATTTTTGCCATTCCTTCGGCGGGAACACCCGTCACACCATTATCATTGAGTTGCCCTCCGTAAACAGAGTGCGGCATAGGGCCACCATCTTCGGCAACCCCCTCAACACTTATGCGCATCAACATCGATTTCATCGGATCACCAGTATTCAGTGGTGGACGTCCTCGTCCATCTTTAAAGTGACAGGCTGCGCATGACATACGATTAAAGGTTGGCCCCACACCGTCAAGCGACGTCACAGAGGCAGGAGCAGTAACCCACTTCGTATTAAACATTTTATTACCGAACGTGAAATCGCGCAGGTCTTCTGTTGGTAAGTTCG
>JALZUF010000259.1 GCA_023301785.1 Alphaproteobacteria bacterium
AAATCTGTTCATGCTTATATTGTGCATGGTATTTTCTCTGGCGGTGCGGTGGCGCGTGTCATGAATTCTCCTATTGAAAACTTAGTCATCACAGATTCTATTGCGGCAACGGATGCTGTAAAGAATTGCGACAATATCGAAGTGCTTTCTGTCTCGCACGTTATTGGTGAAGCAATGCTAAGGATTTCTGAAGAACGTAGTGTTTCCGCGCTATTTAAGTAAGTTTTTATTGACATAATGTTTTAATCGTTATATGTTCTTTTATCATTAAGAGGATATAAATATGATTTCATCTCCAGTCGCACAATGGACGGGCGTAGCCTTCTTAGCACTAAGTTCTATTGCATGTAGCAGTTCGTCGGGGGGAGAGTTACGCCCTGAAGGCATCCACAAATCTGGTGAGACAGTTACACAACCCATCGGAGTGGATCATACGATCAGCTTTCAATGTACGCCACAAGGCAGTGTTGATGTCAGCATAAAAGAGGTCAGATCATCTTTTCAGGCGACCTTATTTAACGGGATTCAAGATAATCTCTCACGTTCTGAATATGAAACATTGGCCAGTGATTATTTACCCACAGCACTGAGCAACCCATTTCTGGGCCTTAATAACTTACCATCAGCCTCTGAAGCAAAATCTTTGGTGTCGCCTACTTACAGTGACCTTTGCCCAGCGCATCTTTAACGATCAAATAACGAGTATAATATGTACGATTTTAGCGATAAAACAGATAGCGAATGTCTGGCAATAGCCCAGAATTTAGCAGGTTTAATAACGGCTGCGCTTGAGCAAAGAACACTCGACTCAGAGGCGAAGCAGATTAAATTAGATACAGGCGCTACTATCTTAGATATCAGTCCTGCATTTAGTATTGATTTTTCATTGCCTGGGGCGCGTCAGCTTTGTGAAGAGGCAATTATTCCTTCCGCAGTAGAATTGTTAGAGGAAGGGCACATGCGTGGAATGTACGCTGAAATCTGTGAAGCATTTGGTGAAGATGTCTATGATGTTGCAAAACTTGGTCGATTGCCACCTGCTGAAGATAGGTTGCCAACAGCTCCCTACATACCAGCAAGCGTTTTGGCTTTAATCCCAAAAGCAAAATAAACACATATTTCCCCTAGATTTTGAAGCTATAGAGGAGCTTAGTCATGAAAAATAAAGCATTTAGAGATTTTGGTGTTGTTGTAACATTGCTCACTGCACTGGAAACGGTGGGATGTGTAAACGTGCCTACGCAAGATGTTGATAGACCAGAGCCTCAATCTTTTATGGTTGTAGATGGTAATATAGGTGTTCACTTTCAATCAGATGGCCAGAAAATATTTGCTCAAGCGGTACGCCGTAGCGGAGATCATTGGAAACCAATTCGTCGTCTAAAAGAAACATACGACTGCTATGGCAGGGATTATCGTGATGAAGTAACGAAGGATCTTAAGAAAGCTGCAAGATTTTCATCAAAAGCGAGAAAAGCAGCGGATGTTCTAGCAGCACAGCCTTTGCCTTCACCAGAATCGGTTTGTGGCAGATAAACTGTTTCTATCAAGTCATTATGTGCATTTAATCCTTGAAATTACAGGCGAAATAGGGTTATTTACGCCATTGCTCTATATTGGAGCATGGTGGACACCCCTGGAGGACACCTTAATTTACGCTCTTTATAATAAGGGCAATAACTAAAAGGAAGCATACTATGGCTAAAACATATCCAATGTCTGCGACGAAACGTGACCGCGCCGGTAAGGGGGCCGCGAGAGCACTACGTCGTGAAAAACAGACACCAGCCGTTATTTACGGTGACAACAAAGAACCTGTAACAATTACAATCCCAACAAAAGAAGCGAATTTGGAATATAACAAAGCGCACATGTTCACATCTATTTGTGAAATGGATGTTGAAGGAACAACGATGAAAGTATTGGCGCGTGACGTTCAACTTCACCCTGTGACTGACAACGTGCAGCATGTTGATTTCTTACGTGTGACAGATAAAACCAAAATTACGGTTGCTGTTACAGTTAATTATATTAACCAAGAAGAAGCAAAATTTGTTGCTGAAAAAGGTGTGTTCAACGTAAACCGTTATGAAGTTGATATTAACTGTAAAGCGACTGCTATCCCTGATGAAATCGTTGTTGATGTTAAAGATTTCGACATCGGCGATTCAATTAAAATCAGTGACGCACAAATGCCAGAAGGCGCGAAACCGACTATTGATGATCGTGATTTCACATTGGCAACTATCTCTGCTCCACGTCTTATCATTGAAGATGAGCCTGAAGAGGGCGAAGAAGGTGCTGAAGGCGAAGACGGCGAAAAAGCTGAAGGCGCTGAAGGCGAAAAAGCAGAAGGCGATGCACCTGCTGAAGAAAAGAAAGACTAAATTCTTTTCAAACATGAATTATAAAAGAGGGCGCTATAGCAGTGCCCTCTTTTTGCTTTTAAAAGGCCTCAGGCGCGTAAACGCGCTACGGCTCACTTTTATCGTGACCTCTACGCTTTGCGTGTTAAAATCGATGTAATGTTTAATATTTTCAAAAAGAAAAAGTTTGATGCAATGTGGCTTTTGGTAGGGCTAGGAAATCCTGGCGATAAATATAAAAATAATCGACACAACGTTGGCTTTATGATGATAGATCAATTAGCCGACGACAATATGTGCACCAATTTTAAATCCAAGTTTCAGGGCGAGGTTACTGAAGGGCGGATAGCTAACCAAAAAATTGTTATGCTCAAGCCGCAAACTTATATGAATGAATCTGGTGTGTCGGTACGAAAATGTGCAGATTTTTATAAAATTCTTCCAGAGAAAATAATAGTTTTTCATGATGAGTTAGACATCGCGCCCTTCAAACTAAAAATAAAGCAAGGTGGCGGAGCAGGCGGTCACAATGGATTGAAATCTATTGATCAGCATTTAGGCAATAAAGATTATTGGCGTTTACGTCTGGGCATTGGTCATCCAGGCGATAAAAACCGCGTTAGTGGGTACGTGCTCAATGATTTCAGTAAAGAAGAGCAAAAGCATATTCCTGATTGGCTTTATTTGATGTCTAAGAATATTGATGATTTGCTTGGTGAAAACAAAAGTGATTTCATCATGAAAATATCAGAAAATTTTAAAATTTAACGAGCTGGGCGCTAGCGCATCTACCAACTTGACGAATTACACCCTGTGGAATAGTGCTGTCATTCGAGTAAGCGGCACTTAATGAACCATAGCTTAGCGTACAATTTTGAATTTCTTGCGCTCCAACCTCTAAGCAAAAAAGAGCGTCATTAGGAAAGTTAGATTGCGGGATCTCTATAGCTTTTCCACTAGTTCTAATGAAGAAATCTCTAGCTATATTGCATGACTGTATAATGCGTTGCGCGTTATGGTTTGCATCAAACTCTTCCTGTGTGACGATAGTAATATCGGTGCTTGGCGTTATTTCTTGAGGTGTTTTTTCTACTGCCTTATTATCTTGAGGGTCTTCTTTTGGTTTAAGGGTGATCGTCCTGACCATTTCTTCACTACCGTTAAGCATTTCAGGGGTGTAGTCGGCAAGAGTAGGCTGCCCTTCAAAGGCAGCAGTCGCACGTTTATTTATGGCCTGCCCAGCTGATTTGGTTAAAGACCCTGCTATATCAACACCACCCCGAAATGCCTCTTTCGGGTTTTTGATGACGTAGTAAATAGCGGCGGCTTCTGCTATGAGAACTAAAGCAAGAGTTGTGCTGGCTGCTTTTCTTTTTCTTGAAATATGTTTATGCAAATGCCCGTTTAGGGTGGCATTTGTCGGTTCGCCGAATGCCGTTTTATATAAGCTTTTGTGGAGTTTTATTATCATAATAACGGTATAATATAATATTTTACATATTTGTCAATAATGATCTGTGTTTATTGGAAAAACGTGATTTCTATAGGCATTTAGGTGTAATTATACTAAGTTGCGATGCAGAATAAATAAGCATCAAAAATAAGGATATATCATGAGTTTTAATTGCGGAATTGTGGGTTTACCCAATGTTGGAAAATCAACGTTATTCAATGCCTTAACGGCAACAGCGGCGGCGCAAGCGGCGAACTTTCCTTTTTGTACGATTGAACCCAATGTTGGTAAAGTCGGCGTTCCTGATGCACGCCTTGATGAAATTGCCAAAATTGCAGGCTCAGCCAAAATTATCCCAGCTCAACTAGAATTTGTCGATATTGCAGGCCTTGTGAAAGGTGCCAGTCAAGGAGAGGGCTTAGGGAACAAGTTCCTCACCAATATTCGTGAAACTGATGCGATTATCCATGTGCTACGTTGTTTCGAAGATGCTGATATTACGCACGTTGATGGTTCTGTTGATCCTATCCGTGATGCAGAAACGATTGAAACGGAGCTTCTGCTGGCTGATATCGAAAGCCTCGAAAAGCAAATTACAAATATTGAACGCAAAGCCAAAGGTGGCGATAAAGAATTAGTCGGTCAAATGGATTTGATGAAACGTGTTAAAACTGTTTTGGACGAAGGTAATCCTGCGCGTCATGTCGAACTTGATGGTGAAGACGAAGTACGTTGGGCAAAACAAATGGGAATGCTAACGGCAAAACCAATCCTTTATATCTGTAACGTCAACGAAGATGATGCGGCAGGCGGTAATGCCTTTAGTGAAAGCGTTGCCAAAATGGCGGCTGAAAAAGGTGCAAGCTCTGTTGTGATCTGTGCCGAAATTGAAAGCCAAATCGCACAACTAGAAAGCGTTGAAGAAAAGACCGAATTCCTTGAGAGTTTAGGTTTAGAGCAAGCGGGATTAGACCGCATTATCAAGGCAGGTTACGAGCTTCTCGATCTTCATAATTATTTTACCGCAGGGCCGCAAGAAACACGCGCATGGACAATTCGTAAAGCCGCCAAAGCGCCAGAGGCCGCAGGTGTTATCCATGGTGACTTCGAAAAAGGCTTCATTAAAGCCGAAGTTATTGCGTTCGAAGATTTTGCTGGTTTAGGCGGAGAGCAAGCCGCAAAAGATGCCGGTAAAATGCGCCAAGAAGGAAAAGAATACATCGTCCACGATGGCGACATTATTCTATTCCGCTTTAACGTTAGTAAGTAAATTCAAAGTTTAGGTTTTTGCGTGAAACAAACACCGTAATATATCACGCAAGAAATCAGAAGTGGGAACGCGCCAGCGTGGACGCCCATAAAGTTTTGTCCTGTTTTGACTTTATAGCCTATCGCAATAATCAGGCTGATGAGGCCGATTATAATAGAGAGCATGGCGGCAAGGTTAGAACGTTTGTTCCAAGAAAAACTTAAGAGTGTCGGCATTAAAACTGCACCACCTGCCGCAGAATAAATTGCCAAATCGGTCATAAATTGCGGTGGCTTTAATCCCGTAATAAACGAAATCGCCAGTACCAAAATCATAATAACTTTTGCCAGAACGACTTGACGATTGGGTGTGATTTTAAAGAAGGGTCGCACCATATCACGAGTAGCAATTTGGCCGATAGAAATAAGCAGGGAATCCGCTGTGGACATAGCCGCACCAAGCGCTCCCATTAACATTAAGCCTGATATAATTAAGCCTGTAATGCCAAGATTACCCATGTCCTTAAAGACGTGTCCCATTAAAAAATTTGCTTTTAAATCATCACCATAAGAGAGGTAAATTGTTAAGCCATAAACCAGCCCTAAGAAAGCGGTGATCAAAAAACCTATGACAATACCCATCATCATAAAGTTGATGTGTTTATCACTTTTGGCCATCATGGCGCGTGTTAAAATGTGGGGCTGTAAATAAATACTGGCGGTGACGATTGATACCGTGATAAGGAACGGAAAATCATACAAACCTTTTGGGCCAGCCATGGTCAAATGTTCGGGTGATACCTCATTGATGCGTTGAAAGACGCTGAGGAATGATAAATCAAAATGAGAAAATAAAAGCCATAGCCCAGCAAACAAACCGATAAAAGTCGCAATGATTTGCACGAAGTCTGTGTAGGCAATGGCACGCATACCACCCAAAAATAAATACAGAAATATAATTACCAGCATGGCGCCAACGCCCGTCACATAATTGATAGCGCCATCGGTATAAGAGCTAATGAAACTGCCGATCCCAACAAGTTGCAGGGCAATGTAAGGGATAAGAAATAACGTAAAAATAACGGCAATCATCAACCCTAATTTTCGTGAATTATACGCCTGTGAGATGATCTCAAGTGGTGAGAAAATCCGTGTTGATTGAGCGATACGGCGCATCTTTTTCGCCACGCATAAAAATAAAATTACACCGAATGAGTGAAGTAGGATGTAAAATAATGTTGCGCCTAGACCATGCGTATAAGTTAATCCCGGCATACCAAGCACCGTGAAGGTGCTGAATAAACTGGCGATATAAGTGAACGTTAGGACAATCGGTGAGAGTTCTTTCCCTGCTAAGAAAAATTCATTTAATCCAGGGAGAAAGCTGTTCGTGGATTTTAAGCGTGCAAATAAAACAAAGCCTAGAATAATCAGGAAGTATAAAGCCGTTAATCCTAGGACAATGTTAAAATGTTGCATATCGAAAGGCTAGCTTCTTACTAAGGCTTCGTAGGCGTCACGTAATTGTCGTGTGATGGGCCCAACTTTGAACTCTGTATCGTCGATCTTACCGATGGCGGTGACTTCGGCGGCTGTGCCTGTGGCAAAGACTTCATCAGCCTCCATGAGTTCATCGACACTGATTTGGCAGACATCTAAATCAAAGCCTTCTTTAGCCGCCAATTTAATAACCGTTTGACGTGTTAGGCCATCCAAAAAGCAATCTGGATTAGGCGTTTTAATTTTACCATCTTTGATCATGAATAAATTAGCGCCCGTTAGCTCGGCGACCAATCCACGGTAATCCAACATAAGAGCATCTGTATAACCATCGGCCTCTGCGGCATGTTTTGACATTGTGTGTGTCGCATAAAGGCCAGCGGCCTTGCTGTTTGTTGTTGCCGTATCTGGCATAGGCGCGCGCCATTTACTCGTCTTAATGGAGATACCTTTTTCACGTGCTTCTTCACCGAAATAGCTCGGCCATTCCCAACAAGCAATGGCGACGTGCGTTTTAGTTTTTTGTGCGCTAATACCTAGTTCCTCAGAACCACGCCAAGCAACAGGGCGCATATAGGCGTCTTTTAAATTATTGGCTTTAAGGATTTCTTTTTTCGCGCTGTCTAGTTCATCTGCGGTATATGGCATTTCCATATCGATAAGTTGGGCGGAACGGATGAAGCGTTCTGAATGCTCATGGCAAAGAAAGATATTGCCGTTATAGGCACGTTCGCCTTCAAATACAGAAGAGGCATAGTGTAAGCCGTGACTAAGGATATGAATTTTAGCATCTCGCCATTCAACGATTTCACCGTCAAACCATATTAATCCATCGCGATCACTGAAGTCTCCAGCCATAATTCTTACTTTCTTATATCATTCTTTCAAAACAACACCATTTTTTGGCATTTATGTTATAAATGCAAGCACCATTACCAGAATCTTGTTAAAAAGATGGGGAGCTGTTATGCAGAATGATCGAAAAGGAAAATATGAGCAATCTGGCTGACAATACGAACTTTGCGCATTTGCCGCACATATTGGTTATTGATGATGATGACCGTATTCGTACGCTTGTGGCACGCTACCTGACCGAGAATGGTTTTTTCGTGAGTACGGCCGAAAATGCGGCTCATGCGAAAGATATCCTAAAGATAACGTTATATGACGCCCTTGTTGTTGATGTCATGATGCCAGGGCAAGATGGCATGGAATTTACCGAAGAATTACGCGCAACAAATGATGTGCCTGTTTTATTGCTGACGGCCATGGATGAAACGGAAGACAAAATTAAAGGACTAACGAGTGGCGCAGATGATTATTTGGCAAAACCGTTTGATCCGCGTGAGCTCGTTCTTCGTTTAAAAGCAATCTTGCGCCGTAAGCCTAAACCCGAGACGATTGAAAAAATAAACCAAAT
>JALZUF010000260.1 GCA_023301785.1 Alphaproteobacteria bacterium
TACAGTTGTGGCGTTATTTTGTGTAGACATTTTATTCCCCTGTTAAAAGATTATTATTTTTTTGAATATTTTTTTATTATTCTTGGGGAGATTTATACTTCGTTATGACATATATGTCAATATTTTTTACTATTCTACAAATTGGGAGAGGTATGTTCCCCAGTCTTCAATTTCGCTAACATTAGGAAACTCGCTGATATTATAGAGTTGCCAGCCTGTAGGGCTATCTGATTTTCTTTGCACACAAGACATAACAAATGCCGTAGATTCTTTGGATTCTCGTCCAACGATAGGCATTTCGAGCAATGTTTTGTTGTCATACCCATCAGCAATACGTGATGTGGGAGCGGCAACATGGCTAAAGTAATGTTCACTTCTGATTTCAACGATAAATACTAGTGCGTAGACGTGATCAGGAACGCGCGCTAATTCCGCAGAGATAAACTCATCATCACCATCGCCTGTGCCGCTTTGGTCATCGCCGCTGTGGTATATGGTTTCACTCTCATCCATAGAATCTTGAACTTCGGAGCCAACAAAATCTATGAACTCTTTATTCTTATCATATATGTAGCAATTGATGTCTAAATCATGCTGAGAGTCACCCGTTAAGCGGCCGATAACACCGACATCGTCTTCTCTAGCATCCCAGCTAACACCTGCAATAATACGTTCACGGGCTTCACGTTTATGTTCTAAAGGGACTTTTTGTCCTATTTCTGGTGAATTGATCATATCTTTAGCCTTCAATCTGTTCGTTGACTTCTTTTCTGAACTCTAATGGTTTGGAAATATACTTAATCGGAGATTTTTTACCGCCCGTACCGCCAATAACAATATTGCCAAAATTAAATATACGACCAAAAATGCCTTGGTTTACGTCCAAACCCTCAATTTTGTTTAAATTTAATTCAACAGTTTGTCTTGATATAAGGCCAAATTTGGCAATAACTCTTTTGTTTGTAATGGCAAGTTCGGTTGTTTTAACACTGATAAAGGCGGCGATTAATGAAATTAAACCGATAAGAAGAAAAAATGTTCCTATAGCCGCGTTATCGGGGGAGGACATGAATATCACGCCGAGTAGAAATAGCACGAGGCCTTTCATATAGATAAACCAATGCAATCCCGCGGTCTTTATAACCTCTTCACTTTTTGTAAGGTTTTGATCGACGTAGCCCATTAAGTTTTCTCCAATTTTTTTGTATTGTATGAATCAACTTTAGCAGACTAGGTATAAAAATCATCTGATTTTTGAATGTTAAGTTTTATAGTCCTGAAAGTTTACAGTTTTAATTGTGGGAGCCGAATCTCTAGGCTGGTTTCTTTGTTTGTCAGAGTCATGAAGTGACGGCGGTTTACCAGCTAAAATAGTTCTGAATTCGTCAGATAAGACCTGTTCTAACTCAGCTGTAGCCATGCCATGCTTTTCTACAAAATCTTCGTAATCTTTTGAGGGGGTTACGTGTATGATAGCGGTGCCATTTGTGATGACTGCGCTACAATAAGCATCTTTAAGGCTGTGAAGTTGCACTATTGTTGTGAGTAGATCCTTCGACTTTTCTTTAAAATCTTGTCCTGCGAACTCTCGGAAAGCATTTGTTAAAGCTTGTTCAATTTTGTTTCTAGAGATTTGTCCATCATCACTACCAATGAATGCTCTTTCGTTTTCAGAAACTTCAAATGTAAATGTTGCTTCGGCTGTATCCGCTCTAGATGATTGTTCAACGGACGGTAAATTTTGAGAAGATAGACTATATAATATGTTGCCACCTTCGAATGATTGGTATGATGGTGCCTGAAACCATTTCTTTAAAAGGGATTCCACCTGTTCGCGAGGCCTAAGCATTGGGTAAGAGCTATGGCGACCGTTTTGCCTTATGTTTTGATATTCTTTTAAAATTTCTTCATCAACGTCTCCTTCATTATAACCAAGAAGTTTATATAGATCGTCTAAACATTGTCTGCTTTTGGGGCCTCTACCAAGGTAATTGTAGATGTGGGGACGATTTAACAATAATTCACCAAGGTAGTTAACATTACGTGTAACGGCTTCAATAGTTTTTCTTACTGCAAAATCACTGTGTCTTGCAGTTAGGCTAGGGAGTTTTTGCGATGTAATATTCCAATTAGAAATTAGTAATGTTTTATTTCCATGATACGCGTCGTTGTTAGTCATAAATACCCTCGTCAGTAATGGGGGTAAGCTATACAAGTCGATTTGTTACGTCAATTTAAATTATGGTAATTATTGAACTTCCGCTACGACTCTTACTGGGGCTGCATCGGCTTTATATTTGGCGGGATAGGCGTGAACTATAAAATTTTTTACGCTCTCTAAAGCACCAAGGTTGCTCATATTTTCAATGATAAGCACATTGTTTGGTAGGAATGTTTTGTGAACAGGGAAGGATTCGTCCATTTCGGGGCCGGCGGTATCCATGCCAATGAGTGATATTTTAAGATCAACAAGTGCCTGAGCAAACTCAATCGTCATTATTGGCCAGTCTTTGAAGTACGTATTAGTGCGGTATTTTTTGTCCCATCCAGTCCAGACCAGAATAATATCGTTTTGACGAATATCGTATTGTTCTAAGAGTAGGGCATCTATGACATCAATGCCACGTGCATCAATGAGAACACCGCGCCCTTGAAATTTATCAACAGGAAACTCACAGATTAATGCACCACCTTCAACCATATGGAGTGGGGCATCCATGTGAGTACCCACATGCATACCGCTTTGGATAGTGTGGTCGTTAACACCGTCATTTTTAATGAAATTGCTTTGATAAAGTTTGGAGCAGTCATCCCCGGGATACACCGGCATATCGTCTGTAAATGTGTGCGTCAGATCAATAAGATTAGGCATCAAGCTTTTTCTTTAATAGCTCATTCAC
>JALZUF010000261.1 GCA_023301785.1 Alphaproteobacteria bacterium
GCCACTGCACGTTCAGCTTGTTCCAACATTTCTGGATTTGCAACATCGTAATATGCGCCATTGTGAACAGCAACGCCGACACCTTGCATTACCAGCGTCTTAGGGTCAGCAAATTTTGAAAACAATTCATGTACAGCAGAACTCTCAACTGTTCCCCCTGCCTGATTACCACCACGGTTCAATAGTTTTTCTTTTACAACACGTCTTACAAAAGACGGTGTAATGATCGCCGCACCCATATAGACATGATCAGCATTACCAGTTTTAGAATCTTCCCAAACTAAAGCGCCATCATCATTTACTGAATAATCCGCTGGACCGTCATGCCCAATAGCATGGTCGCGATGACACATTAATAATGTGGCGTCATTACCTGACTCATTATGCTCTTGCGCTAACGCTAAGAATGGATTGAGCGTATCATACCGCCCTTGCGTAGGCATGATAATCGTATCCGCATTTGATATAAATGTTGGTCCATTCAAGGCAGTGCTTAGCACCCTCAAAAACGACCCAGACAATGGATTTTTCAGTTCACTTTGATTTACAGTCGTATATTCAGTGGCGTTATCTAAACGTCTATTTCTACCCGTAGCATAATCTTGAATTTGTTCTGCTAAATATAGAGTATTCATTATAACTCTAGTAACTCCCGCAGCTTCTAATAAATCCAAACTAAAATCTGCAAGCGGCATATCATCGACTGGCACCAATGGCTTGGGCACAAGCTCCGTTAAAGGCCTCATACGCTTTCCTTCACCGCCAGCTAAAACAATAGCCTGCATCGGAACAGTTTTAGCCTCACTTAAATCTACAGTAAAAAGATCTGCAGGAGATGCCAAGCCATATAGTGTTGGTATCACGGGTGCCATGGATATACCTTCCAGTGCTCCATTCCAGCCTTTCTTAATAGTATTCGTACCTTTTACCGTTACAGATAAAGGAAGAGGTCTTACCGAAGAAAAATCATTATTAAAATATTTGCTATATGTCATAGTGCATTTTTTCACATAATGATAAAGTTATGTCAACAACTATCAGTTGACAGTCACTCATTACTTCACTAAACAAAAATTATGAAAACACAAAAAACAATATTACAACAAGCCATGGAACAGATTCAGCAACCAGCACCCGCTGAGCCCACTCTAATAATGGAACGTTTTGATGTAACACTTAATGATATTGTTACGGTTACGCCTATATCTACAGATAGCAAACCAAACTCACCCTCTCAAACGCACCCAAGAGATACACCAACCATCTCGACCAGTGAGTTAAAACAATGTCCGGCTAATCCTTAGTCTTCTTCAACGTCCAATTTCATTTTGAAAATGGGGCCATCGGGCTTCATAACGACATCATCCATTTGCGCATCGTCAAAGATAACATTATCAATCTTCGCCCCTGTAAAGTCAGCTTCGCGTAAATCCGCCCCTGTGAAGTTTGTATAGGTCAGATTTGCACCACGAAAATTAGCCGACTTTAATTTACAACCCGATAAATCCGCATAAGTGAGCGACGCGTCTTGAAAATCAGATGGGCTAAATTTCTTAGCGGCAACTGAACTACCAAACATCAGCGGAATAAAATTAGCATTCTTTAAGTTCGCATGGTTAAGCCGCGCGCCACGAAAAGTTGAACCCCGAAAGTCCCCCTCTTCCATATCGCACCGTCTAAAATCTGCCTCGTCTAAATCGGCGCTTTGCATTTCAATTTGATAAAGGTTCATACCAAAGAAGCGCGCTCCCTTGGCCTTAATTGCCGTTAGCTTTTCTTGCTTCAATGTTTCCAAAGGACGAACATCAATACCACTTAGGTCAAGTTGCTCACCTTCGGCACCGGCACTATTAACCCAACTACGGTGCGTTTCCACCATACTCGCCAACGGCGCGCCAAGCTCCTTAATAGACAAACCAACATTATCATCGGTAATCGCATTAGAAAAATCAGCATCATTCTCGGTCATGCCTGATAAATCAACACCCGTTAAGATCGTCGCATCCATTTGTGCACCAAGTAAATTGGCGCCAACAACTTTGGCGCCTGACAAATCTGCGCCGCTTAAACTTGCGTCGCGCAAATCTGCGCCCATTATATTAATGCCCGCCATAATCGCATCAGAAAAATCAGCTTGCCCCGCTAACGATCCTGTCAACTTCGCACCACTCAAATTTGCGCCCTTAAAGTTCACACTTTTCGCGGCGTCATATCCTTCGCCATGGCGAACAATACCGCCCGCTCTTAAATCTGCTTTATCTAAATTTGCATCTTTAAGGTTGGCAAACTCAATACGTGACCCACGAAGATCAGACCGAATAAAATTAGCGTTCGATAAATCAGAGCCAGACAAATCACAGGCATATAGACGTGCCTCTTGAAAGTTAGCGCTCGATAAATCCATGTCCAACATAGAACAACCACTAAAATCAACTTGGCGAATATCTTTGTTCGCCAGAGATAATCCAGAAATATTTACATTTTGAAGATTGGCACGACGACCACCCAAACGCCCGCTTAAAAAACGAACATGAAGTTCGATCATTGCATCAAGCTGATCTTGTGATAAAACCGGTTGTTTTTTGGCTTCATGGAGGGTTTGGGTTGTTTCCATGACACCATTATGCCCTGAAAATAGTTAATTAAAAGGTTAAAATAGATATGATTTTAACTTAATACATCTCACTTGGGCTTCGCCCCAAATTAGAAGCAATAACGTCATCAAAGAATTGGTACGCTGCAGTACTACTCCAGTCGGCATCCCCTTCAAATATGTATAAGATTTCACCCTTAGGGCTCAATAAATAAGACGTGGGAATACCGCGCATATAAATCGCTTTTTGTACTTCCTCAACATCGTCATGATATGCTGCAAACTCACCAATTCCTCGGTTTATCAAAAAGCCTTTCAAAAACTTTTGATCTCGCATCGTGTCCAAAGATACCGCAATAACATTTAAGCCTTTATCCTCATAACGAAGTTGCAATTTATTTAAAGAAGGAAGTTCCACAACACACGGTGGACACCACGTTGCCCAAAAATTCACCAATAGATAATTTCCATCAAACGTTTCCCAATTCACACGACGTCCTTCAGGTGATAAAAACGTAGCCAATGGCATTTCGGCGGCCCGTTTACGGACAATAATGTTGCTAAAATCATTAGCAAACGCGCGTGGCACTTCAATTTGTCCTTCCATGATATCACCGCGGTTCTGTGTCATCTGAAAATAACTAATGATAATAAACAGGCAAAACAGAACGCCCATTACTGACATCACTTTAAATAATTTTTGTGTTTTCATTTTTCGCTCTTTATATTTTTAGGGCTTGCCATTCGGCTTTACGTGATTTCTAATATAGATAATATGAAACGTCATTCTAAATATATTATAATCTTAATTTTGTTATTAATGCCAATTACCGCGGTGATATCTGGTTGTGGCATTAAGCCTGATACCGTTGATGCACCGCAAGGTGAAGACAAAGATACCTTCCCTCGCGCCTATCCTTCCAGATAAACCTTAAAGCGCAACCGTCGGCACAAAGGTTAAATTTACAGACCCAACTCCTTTAGGGACAGCAGGGTAATCAGACTTAAATGTAAATGATTCGCCAGGCTCTAACGTTTCTAGCGGTGTATCAATAAGCCAACTGTCACCATTTTCACCATTTGTTGAACGCAGACGCGCCGAAAGTTGTGGTACAGATTGCACATCATTGGTTAGATTAATAACTTTACCTTCCAACAACAAATATTGCCCACCATCCACATCGGGTAAAATTTGTGCGTTCAAGCTCTCCATAACCAATTCCTTGCCTTGTAAAGAAACAGGAAAACCAGCCATCTCGTAAAAGCCTGCGGCTGGCGGCCATGCGGAAACAATCTTCCCTTTCATGCCAAACACAGCGCCCAATACAATCGCAAATATCAATATAGAGGCGGCATACCCCATAAGCTTCGCGGGCATCGACACCTTCACAGCTTTCTTTGCCGCAATCAGCTTGCCATCTGCCATAGGCTTCACACCATCAGGAATTTCTTCATCAAGTTTCTCACGCACACGATCTTCTGAAAGCTTTGATTTCTTTTTATCATCTTTTGGCTCTTGCGTTGCCTCATCGTCAAAATCAACGCTATGCGGCAACTCATCCGCTTCAGGTGGCAATTCGACATCAACTTGTTGTTCTTCGACCTCATCAACGATAGGCA
>JALZUF010000262.1 GCA_023301785.1 Alphaproteobacteria bacterium
CCATGACGGTTACCACCAAAGTTAACAAAAGCCGCCTGTAGCGAAGGTTCAACCCGCGTTACTTTCGCGAGGTAAATTCCACCTTTAAGTTGTTTACGAACGGCACTCTCATAATCGAATTCAACAAGTTTGTTTCCATCGACAACAGCAACCCGCGTTTCTTCCGCATGGGTTGCATCAATAAGCATTTTTTTAGACATAATGATTCCATCTTTCAAAAAGACGCCATTTCGAACATACTATTGTTCATCAGCGCGACAAAAATGATGAAAGAAGCATGCCAAAAGGCGTACAAATTACATTTATATTCTTCCGATTTTGATAAAACGCTAGCTATCGCGTTGTTAAATCAAATTCACCGTCAAAGGGGTTCTATTGTGTAAAATGAAACACCCTTTACTATATTCGGCGCCGGAACTTAGAGGTTTTTTATGTTTGATGAAGGTTTGTTTTATAAAACATCGGCCTTCAAAAACCCCTTATTTTTTCCATTGTAGCTAGCGAAACCTAAAAAAATATAATTAAATCAAACAATTATGCTAGAGCCACAACGTGTCGCAAATAAACATTACAACTGTCCCCCCAAAGATACAAGCGAGAAATACAGCCAAATCATATTTTATTGCTGCGCTCCCTTATTATCTGCATTTCCCTCTAGTAATTTGCTACTAAACCCCTTAAAACGTTCAATTATGTTTACCATCGCAATTATAGGACGGCCAAATGTCGGCAAATCCACGCTTTTCAATCGTTTAGCAAAAAAGCGCTTGGCTATCGTCGATGATACCCCTGGCGTGACACGCGATTGGCGTGAAGCTGAAGGCTTTTTAATTGATCAAGCTGTACGTATTATTGACACTGCGGGACTTGAAGAAACATTTGATGAGTCCATTGAGGGTCGTATGCGCCAACAAACTGAGGAAGGCTTAGCTCAAGCAGATGCTGTTCTTTTCCTTATTGACGGTCGCGCAGGCGTAACACCAGCCGATGAGCATTTTGCTCAATGGTTACGTAAACGTGGACGTGCTAAAGGCGAAAGAAAATTACCTGTCGTCTTAGCCGTCAATAAATGTGAAAACGAAAAAGCCACAGCGACCGCAATGGGTGAAGCTTACTCTTTAGGCTTTGGTCAGCCGATTCCAATATCATCTGCTCATGGCGATGGTATTGAGTATTTATACCATGCCTTTGAACCTCACTTCCCAAAAGAAGTAGAAGAAATTGAAGCAGAGAATGATCAGCTTCCAGACATCGAAAACCTAGATGAATTAGAAGGCGATGAGAGCTTTGATTTCGCTAGCCTTGAGATTGAAGATGACGAAGGCAAGCCTATTAAAATTGCTATTGTTGGCCGCCCCAATGTTGGTAAATCAACGTTAATGAATGCCCTTCTTAACGAGAACCGCGTCATGGTTGGTCCAGAAGCAGGTATTACCCGCGATGCCATCGCCGTAGATTGGGAATTTGGTGATAAGAAAATCCGCCTTGTTGATACGGCAGGTATGCGTAAGAAAGCCAAAATTGACCACAACATTGAAAAGATGTCTGTCGATGACTCATTACGTGCCATTCGTTTGGCACAAGTCTGTATCTTGGTTATTGATGCAACGAATATTTTTGAAAAACAAGATTTGCAGATTGCCGATCATATTCTTTCCGAAGGTCGCGCCATGATTATTGCAATCAATAAATGGGACCTTATTAAAGGCGACGAAGCGAAAAAAGAAGCCCTTGCCCTTATTAAATACAAGCTTGAAACATCATTAGGTCAGGTACGTAACATCCCTGCCGCAACTGTTTCTGCAATCAATAATCGTAATCTAGGCTTCTTAATGCAAACCGTTTTGGACACTTATCAGTTGTGGAATAAACGTGTCAGCACATCCAAGCTTAACCGTTGGATGTTTGCACGTGAAAGCCAGAACCCTGCGCCATTATACGAAGGACGTTCGAACCGTTTGAAATACATGACGCAAATTAATATTCGTCCGCCAACATTCGCCATTTGGGTGGCTCGTCCAAAGGAACTTCCCGAAACGTATAAGCGTTACTTAATGAATGGTTTGCGTGATGATTTTGATTTCAAAGGCATCCCCGTTCGACTACTAGTTAGAACGAGTAAGAATCCGTTCACTTAACTGAATTTCTTGATTTCTATGGCGCTGTTTCTTTCGCGTACCTTCAACAGAGGATTGGTCGTCACGGCTTGCGCACAACCGTAAAATAAATTAAGAACAATCATAAATTTTATAAAAGGAAAAATTAATAATGGAAATTGATTACACAGAATACTTAGACTTAGCCGTCACATGGGGAATGCGTATTATTAGTGCGCTCGCTATTTTGATCATTGGTTGGATCGCTGGGAATTGGGCGCGCAAGCGTATCTCAAATATTAGTAAGTTAGATAAAACACTCTCTACTTTCTTAGGCACATTCGCAAAATATGCAATCTTAGCTGTATCTTTGGTTGCCGTATTAGGTCAATTTGGGATCCAAACAGCCTCTTTACTCGCCGTACTTGGTGCTGCTGGCCTAGCGATTGGTCTTGCATTACAAGGCACATTAAGCAACGTTGCCGCAGGTATGATGATGCTTATTTTACGCCCTTTCAGCGTCGGCGATTACATTGAATCAGGTAGTATTGGTGGAACAGTTAAATCTTTAGGTTTGTTTGGTGTAGAATTGGATACCGTAGATAACAAATATGTCTATGCGCCAAATGGTCAAATATGGTCAAGTGAAATTGTAAATTTCACACGTTATAAACAACGTCGCCAAGATTTAAGCATCGGCATTAGTTATGACAGCGATATTAATAAAGCCATTAAAACAATCGAAACTGTTCTTGGTAAAGAAGAGCGTTTAGTAACAACCAAAGGTAAAGAGCCTATCATCGCCGTTGAAGCCATGGCAGATTCATCTGTGAACTTAAAGGTTCGTATTTGGACAGTAACATCAGAGTTTTTCCCTGTACAATGGGCGCTTCTGAAGGCAATTAAAGAAGAACTAGATAAAGATGGAATATCCATTCCATTCCCAACACGTACGTTGGAAATATCTAATCCAGAAGCCTTGAAAGCTTAATTTTAAATCCTGCAAGCTATTGAAACAGCATAGAAATATGCATTCCTTTAGTTTGTTTGAACTGTATTTGGGGGGTGGGGGATTATTTCCTCTGCCCTTTTTTATAAGCTTCAAAAATCTGTGGTCGCATTTGGATAGTAGCGATGCCACAAGTATAACAAAATTTAGTAATTTTTAGACAAAAAAAGAGAGCTTCATGAAGCTCT
>JALZUF010000263.1 GCA_023301785.1 Alphaproteobacteria bacterium
GAGATCAGCGAAGACGAAGAAGACATGCTTGATCTGGCCTTTGACGTGCGTGATACGTCGCGCCTGTGCTGTCAGATCATCGTTGATGAAAATCTAGAGGGCTTAACTGTTGCCATGCCAGGCACAGATGTTAATTGGTAAAAACCAAAATCTAGCCCTATCCCTGCCATAATCATCGTGTTAATTTAAAGACTAATCATTTTTAAATTTATTGCCTCATGATCCATTCCCATCTTCTAAAATTCATTCTATTCGCGCTTTGCTTTGCCTTGAATATAGGCACGGCACACGCTCTAGATGTTGATAACGTTCGTTTTGGCCTCCATAGTGACAAAGTACGTATGGTCATTGAGCTGGACGAGATCAGCGAATATAGAACCACCATGTTGCCCGCTAAAAACGGTGAGCCTTACCGCCTCATTGTTGATCTTCCTTCTTTTAATTGGAAAGCAGGGACTATTAAACGTCCCCCAAACACAAACATCACCGATGTGCGCTCTGGCGATTTATCTAGAGACGTAAAACGGATCATCGTTGATCTGGATAAACCTGCACAAATACTCAAAGCTTTTAACATCCCCGCCAGTGGGTCAAAAGTAGATCGCCTTGTTATTGATTTTAAATCCGTGACAAAAACAGCGTTCAGCAAATCGTCATCAAAATCATTTGGTACATTACCAGATACCAGCAATTTAAACTCCCTGATCGCTAGTCAATTTAACGAAGCCGAAACGATTAAGCCTGAAAACGATACTTTAAAAACACTCAAAGAAATTATTCTGCCCAGCAAAAAACCAAGTGTTATTGGCGCAAAGCAATCAGAACCAACACCGACCTCTCCTTTGCGTAAGCCTCTAATCGTAATCGACGCAGGCCATGGTGGTAAAGACCCGGGGGCGATTGGTGCCGAAAGCCAAAAAGAAAAAGACATCACTTTGGCCGCCGCAAGAACCTTGAAAAAGAAATTGGAAAAAACAGGGCGCTACCGTGCCACCCTCACACGTGATAATGATAAATACATCAAGCTCAGCCGCCGCGTTGGTATCGCCCGCGAAAAGGAAGCTGATCTTTTTATCTCGCTTCATGCTGACTCCATCGGTAATTCAAAAATACAAGGTGCCTCTATTTATACGCTTTCAAACAAGGCCTCAGATGCACAAACTGCGAAGCTTGCCCGCCGTGAAAATCAATCAGATTTAATCGCAGGTGTAGACCTTAGCCATGAAGACAAAGACGTTGCCAATATCCTTCTTGATTTAGCGATGCGCGATACAATGAACCAATCTAAATTTTTCGCCAATATCGTCGTCGGCAAAATGGAGAAGAAAGGCATTCGCGTCCTTCCACGTCCACACCGCTATGCTGGTTTTGCCGTTTTGAAAGCGCCAGATACCCCTTCTATTCTTTTTGAGATGGGTTTTATGTCTAACAGAAGTGAGGCGCGCCTACTTTCGACCTCAAATTACCGTGATAAAATTGCATCAGCGTTAATTGCCAGTATTGATAGCTATTTTGAAAAAGTGAGAGATAACAACAACTAGCGAGCACTTAAAGTTCCATTTCAAAATAGATATCGTTCAAATCGTGTAAAAAGTTGAAAAACTTACGAAAAATTGAAAAAAACGTTTACCAAACCCGAAACTCTGTTGTATAAGAAGTGAGGTTTTCCCGATAGGGAGACTTTGTTTATTAAATAGACAGACAAACCCTGTCAAAACAATGAAGGATATTAAAATGAAAAAATTACTACTTACAACTATGATTCTTGGTTCAACTGTTGCAGTTGCAGCTTGTTCATCTACTTACAACTCAGACAGCGACCTAGACGGTTCTTTGACACAAGCACCTTACGCTGAAGAGCGTACAGTTGGTTCAACTGGTGCCGCTCCAGTACGTGCTCCTGTTCGTTCAGCTGAGCCAGTATTCGAAAGCCGTCAAGTTAAGTAATTTGATACTTCGAATTTAAAAATTCTAAAAGGCTGTTTGAGTTATCTCAGACAGCCTTTTTTTCATCCTAATTTTATCTCTTTTATTTTCAAACCTTATTGGGCATTATAGTACACATGAATATGTTATTTAGAATCCTATCCCTACTCGTTATCTCTGCCGCTGGTTTTCTGGCTGTCCCGTTTGTGATCAACTTGATGATATGGGGGAACCTCATTGATACGGCAACCGTTGCCTCCGATTTTCTTCAAATCGTTATTCAAAAAGCAATTTTTGTCTGGATTGGCGCGGCTGTACTGGGCGTCATCTCTTTGTTTATAAAACAAAGTTGGAGCATGGCTCTATTGTTCGCCCCTCTTTTCTTACCAATCATCTACACAATCGGCTACGCCCTCATTCAATCTTAAAGATTGCGAGTAAAATTCTCCAACAACTGCGCCTTCAAGGCCTTAGTTATTGAAGTTATAATTCGGGTTAGACGCAACCGTTTTTTGACGTGGATCTTTTAACGCTTCAGGCTCGGCTTTGCTTTCTTGATACACAACATCTGTACGTTCCGTTGATCTTGGCTTTTTAACGGCTTGCTTTTCAACAACTGGAGCCGCTTGCTCCTGCACAACTTCTTCCAGCGTTGGCGCTGCCTCTGATTGTACAGGCTTAGCAATATCACGACCACTCACTGTCATAATTTCAATCGGGTAACCACGGTGTTCTGCTACTGCTTTTTTAACCACATCCCAATTAATTTTATCTTTATGGACGCCCGCTTTTTTATTAATGCGCGCCATATCCGCTGGTGTCATTTTATAAGCAGGCACATCAGGTGATTGCTCTTCAATTTTCAATGTTTGCTCTTGGTTTGGACTAACTTCCAAATAAAGCGCATCATTCACCCAACCTACTTTGATTGGTTGATCAACAACCGTCACAGACGTTCCTACGGGAACCTGCGGGAATAACGCTTTGATATCTTCAGGGTACATACGCATACAACCTGAGCTCACACGGCGACCAATACCATAAGGCTTGTTTGTGCCATGCATTAAATATTGTGGCCATCCAAGGTACAACGCGTGTGTTCCCAATGGATTATCTGGACCAGGCGGTACAGAGACAGGCAAATCTGGATCTTCTTCACGCATACGTTTTGTTGGACGCCATGTTGGGCCATCCTTCTTACGCACGATCTTTGTTGACCCTGTCGGTGTTTGCAGACCATCACGACCAATAGAAATCGCATAAGTTTGCGGCGGCTGGCCTTGCTCTTTGAAATAATAAACACGCATCTCGGCCAAGTTGATAACCAAACCATCACGCGGAGCTTCTGGTAATAAATGCTTTTTCGGTAGAATAATTTTCGCGCCTTCACCTGGTATCCAAGCATCCAGCTTCGGGTTCGCGGCACGCACCTCGACAAAACCAAGGCTGTTATTACGCGCCAAATGGATTAGCGTATCTTCAAATTTTGCTTTGTGAACAATCGTTTCCCCAAAGTAATCTTTGTTATATTTATTCGCAGCCATAACATCGCCTGATGTTACAACTAAAACGGCGACTGCCGCTAAAAATGCTACTAATCTCATATTAAATGCCCTTATCCTTGAGAAGCTTTAAAATTCTGCTCGACTTTGTCCATAAATTCGGCTGTTGTCAAGAAATCATGCGTGTTTCCGCCCTTTTGCGGCATTAATAATGCCAAATCCTTGGTCATATCTCCTGCCTCAACTGTATCAATACACGCTTTTTCCAAGGCACGCGCAAAATCGATCAATTCTTGATTTCCATCAAATTTCCCGCGATATTGCAGACCACGCGTCCACGCAAAGATCGACGCAATCGGATTTGTAGACGTAGCGTTTCCTTTTTGATGTTCGCGATAATGGCGCGTCACCGTCCCGTGTGCCGCCTCGGCCTCAACGGTTTTACCATCTGGCGTCAGTAAAACAGATGTCATTAAACCCAAAGACCCGAAGCCTTGCGCAACGATATCTGATTGCACATCACCGTCATAATTCTTACACGCCCATACAAATCCCCCTTTGGATTTGATAGCATAGGCAACCATGTCATCGATTAAACGATGCTCATACCAAATTTCCTTGGCTTCAAATTCGGCCTTAAACTCATCATCATAGACGGCCTGAAATATCTCCATGAACTTGCCATCATATTGTTTTAAAATGGTATTTTTCGTTGAAAGATAAACTGGGTAGTCACGCGCCAGCCCATAATTAAAACAAGCACGGGCAAAACCGCGGATACTGTTATCCACATTATACATCCCCATCGCCACACCAGGTTCAGTGAAATCAAACACATCCCAGCTTTGCGCTTCGCCGCCATCGGCAGGCTCAAACACCATCTTCAGCTTACCAGCTTCACTGATTTTAACATCTGTGGCTTTATATTGATCGCCAAAGGCATGACGACCAATAACCATCGGCTCTTCCCACCCTGGTACATATTTGGGAACGTTATCTGTCACGATCGGCTCTCTAAACACAGTGCCACCTAATATGTTACGGATCGTACCGTTTGGGGACTTCCACATCTTCTTCAGGCCAAATTCTTCAACACGCCCTTCATCTGGGGTAATCGTCGCACATTTAATCCCTACACCATGCTCTTTGATTGCGTGGGCGGCGTCATGCGTGATTTTATCATCTGTCGCATCGCGGCTTTGGATAGAAAGGTCATAATATTTCAAATCAATATCCAGATACGGCGTGATGAATTTTTCCTTAATCATCGCCCAGATAATGCGCGTCATTTCATCGCCATCAATTTCAACGACTGGATTGGATACTTTGATTTTCGACATGATCATTCCTTAATTTCTTGAACACTTAAATTCGTAGCCATCTTACATAAGTTTCATCTTATTTATAAGAGGGCTTTAATAATGAATAACATTCTGACAATGACTTGTGGCTGAATCATGACGATGATATTATGTGCAAAATTATTCATTCGCCACGGATCAAAAAGAGGATCAGACAATCATGGAAAAATTCATATACTGGGATAACAGCTTTAACGACGTCATTATCGTCAACCTCTTGATTGTGATCGGCCTATTTACTTGCTTACGTCTATTTTCTGGAACGATCTCTCACATCAACGCCTCCAAAGAATTACTTAAAAAAGACAATCCTGCTTTTGGCTTATCATTGGC
>JALZUF010000264.1 GCA_023301785.1 Alphaproteobacteria bacterium
ACATACGAACAAGTTCAAGCGGCTAAAGATGGCGTTAAAGATGACCTCACCACGCCACTAATGAAGGATGTCATTAATCCTCTCTATGAGGCTTACGCTATTTTAGATGCCGCTCGCCAACGTCGCGGCGCACTTGATTTAGATTTACCTGAACGACAAATCCTCATTAGTGATAAAGGCAAAATGACAGGCGTTAAAAAACGCTCGCGCCTTGATGCCCACAAGCTTATCGAAGAATTTATGATTTTGGCAAACGTTGCCGCCGCAAAAGCCCTCGAAGCCAAAGATGCACCATGTGTGTACCGTATCCACGACAAACCATCTTCCGACAAGCTTGATGCCGCCCGTGAATTTTTAGAAGCCTTTGATCTATCTCTATCCAAAAATGGGATCGCAAAACCAGCGCAACTCAATCACCTTTTGAAAAAAGCATCAGAGTCGCAATATTCGCAACTCATCTCACAAGTCATCTTACGCACACAAAGCCAAGCCATTTATCATCCTGAAAATATTGGACACTTTGGTTTAGCGTTGGATCGTTACGCCCACTTTACATCTCCAATACGTCGATATGCCGACCTCCTCGTTCATCGCTCTCTAATACGCGCTTATGGCTTAGGCGAAGGTGGTTTAAGTGAAGAAGAAGAAGATGTCACTTTAACGGAAAAAGCAGATCACATTTCCCAAACTGAGCGTAAAAGTAGTGAAGCCGAAAGAAACGCCACTGATCGCTTTACTGCTGCATGGATGTCGGAACGTATAGGTGCAGAATTTTCTGGTGTCATCAACGGCGTCACACGCTTTGGCTTATTTGTAACCTTGGATGAAAATGGGGCAGACGGCCTAGTGCCTATGCGCTCTCTACCTGATGATTATTACATCCACGATGAGGCGCAGCACGCACTCGTTGGAAGAAAACATAAAAGAATTTACCGCCTTGGTGCGCCCGTAAAAATCCGCCTCAAAGAAGCCGATGGCTTAACAGGGTCTTCCGTTTTTGAAATGGCAAATAACGACAGCGCAGATATTCCAGGCATTAAATTTAAAAAAGTTAAAATGTACCAATCGTCAAATAAAAATGGCCAGAAGAAAAATTATAAGAAAAACAAAAAAGGGAATAAAACCCCTGGCAAAACAAAAAACCGAAACTTCAAAAAGAAAAAATAACTAAGCTACACCAAACGTTAAACGATGTGCCGCTTTAGACGCAGCCCTATGTAAGAATTTAGCGTCTTTTTCATCACGAGGTTCTCCGCCACGGCTTTCCAACATCTGCCGTTTTATTCTTTCTCTCAACGCCTCTAACTGCGTAACTTCAGGAGGCGGTACAACTTGCTTTAAACCGTAATAATTTTCGTAAATATCTTTATACGAAGGCCCAGGTGTCATCGTGCTTTTTGTGACCGTGATGTAGGGCGTAGATGGAGCTTCAATAGCACTATCAATTAAATCCTTACTCCCTTTAATAGCACCCCATATTTCATGGCTGTCATTATTGACCCCCATAAAACGAACCACAACTGGTAACTCCAACAAATCAGGGGCCTCCCACGGGACGCGCCCTTCTCCCTCATAATCAGTCATAATTTCAATAGCGCGTGCAATGGCGCAAACAGTTAAATGATTCGACTCTAAAGGATCATCGCTACCTTTACCTTTATTCCTGTCGTGACTAAAAATTGTACGATAACCTTCACGTTCAGCATAAGCATAAAGTTCTTTATCCTTAGTGCCGCCTAATTCTAAATATTTAACATGATTAACACGGCCAAAGTGAGAAGCCAAAGAAGGTACAACCCTATGTGTAATGCATTCATCTACTAAATCGGGTAAGGCGTTAGACTTAGCAATATCAAAATATAGTGGCGCAGACTCCGGTAGACATAGAACATAAGCGGCATAAAATTTTTGAGCCGCTGTTTCGGTTAGATCTAGCTGCTCAACGGCGACCTCTTGCGGTGTATGCCCCCGCGCAACCAAGGAAAAGGCATGCCCATAAGTAACCCCAAAAAGGGTATTAGACCTCAACCCATCCACATCAATAAAAGCAGGAAATGACATAAAATTACACTCACCATGAATATCAGAGGTCTTTTAAACATGATTTTGCATATTATTTCAATAAGTTTTCTTGACTTCTGCTCAAAAACCCTTATTTTCACGACATAATTTAAATAACCCTTATATATATAGAGATACAAAATGGCTAAAAAAGGTAACGCAGTTAAAGTCCGCATGGAAAGTTCAGCAGGAACAGGATACCGCTATTACAAGCGTAAAAACCCTAAGACAATGACTGAAAAAATGAAAATGAAAAAATATGACCCATGGGCTGTAAATGCTGAAACTGGTAAACGTGGTATGCATGTTTTATTCGAGGAAAAGAAAATGCCTCCTCACAAGAAGAACTAATCTTCTTATACCGTATATACAAATCAGGCGCTTATATTCTAAGCGCCTTTTTTATTGTTTATAATGAAACAGTTTAATCAATAAACATTCTAGGCTCTGGAATGAAATCAGTAGGCTCCAAGCGACCAGATTCATGAAAGAAACTAACATTACGCCCACCTTCTTTGGCAGCGTACAATGCATCATCAACTTCCTTCATTGCCTTTTCAGGATCCGCAACCGTCCCCTTTTCAACAATCGTTCCACCAAGGGATGTGGTTATCTTCAAACTACCTTCGGGTACCTTACAGGTAAATGGCTTATCTGCGATGGCCGTTCGTAGTCTTTCCGCGACGATATGCGCCATCTCATTTGTCACGTCAGGAAGAATAGCCACAAATTCCTCACCACCCAAACGCGCAACCATATCAAAACCACGTAGCTTATCTTGCAAACGCTCCGCAAATTCTTTTAGAATTTCATCACCAACCGCATGACCATAAGTATCATTTACATGTTTGAAATTATCGATATCAACCATCAACAAGCCCAAGGCCTTACGGCTTGTTTCATTTTTCTGTAATAATTTTTGCAAGTGAACTTCAAAATAACGACGGTTGTACAAACCCGTCAACGAGTCCGTCAACGCCATTGATAAGCTTATTTCATAAGTAGAACGCAATCGCTCTTGGAATCTTTTACGTCTAATTTGCGTGCGCACACGCGCCAATAACTCATTCTTATCGATTGGGCGTAAAATATAATCATGCGCGCCAATTTCCAAACCATGCGCAATACGCGACATATCTTCCTCACCAGCCACCATCAAAATCGGAACTGATCGTGATCTTTCACTTGATCTAAGATGAGAGCAAAGCCTTAATCCATCTTCAGAATTAAGATTCAAACTAATGATCATTAAATCATAATCATTGTTCGTAACACGCTCCATCGCCTCTACACCCGTTTTAGCAATATCGGTGATGTCATTATCAACTTCTAAAGATTGAACAACTTTCTCACTATCATAATCTTGATCGTCAACGATTAAGACACGTGCATTTTCCACTGGTTCGGTCATGGCAGTGCCACCTTTATCAACCACACCCAGCTGACTCGCCGTATTTTCACGCACGCGCCATTCATCAATTGTCATCTTAAGACGCACCAGCGACCTTACACGCGCCATCAGCGCCGTATCATTAAGTGGCTTACTCAGAAAATCATCGGCACCCGCTTCTAATCCACGCACGCGGTCTGCAGCATCGGTCAACGCCGTCACCATAACAACAGGAATATGGGCGTGCTCTGGGTTTTCTTTAATCTTACGACAGACTTCAAAACCATCCATGCCTGGCATCATGACATCTAACAAAACAATATCTGGACTGTCACGCTCAACTTTATCAAGAGCCTCTTGACCGCTTGTCGCGGTAAGAACCTCATAATATTCACTCGCCAATTTGGCTTCCAATAACTTCACATTGGGTAAAATATCATCAACAACCAGTACGCGCGCAGACATTCAGTATTCCTTTTTTAAATTATTAATCTAAATATTTTTGAATTGTTTCAAGAAAACTTGTGACCGAAATTGGCTTAGAAATATAATCCTCACAGCCACCTTCTCTAATCTTTTCTTCATCACCCTTCATAGCAAACGCAGTGACAGCAATAACGGGAATAGATTTTAAATCATCATCTTGTTTCAATAACTTTGTAACATCCAATCCTGAAATTTCAGGCAGTTGAATATCCATTAAAATTAAATCTGGCATTTCTTTACGCGCCAACTCAACAGCATCGTTACCATTTTGAGTTTGAACAGTGTCAATACCATGCACTTCCAGTAAATCCTGAAAGAGTTTCATATTTAATTCATTATCTTCGACTATTAATACTTTTTTTGGCATTTACTCTTAAAACTCACTTTTTTATAAAACTCATAGATTCTAGCAGTATTCCTGAATTAACAATATACTATTTTACGCGTTTGATTGCCTTTTCGCATTTTTCATTATTTTCTACAGGATCTAGCGCAACCAGCTTCTGCGTCACGGAAAAATCATCATATTCAATTAACATATCCGAGATAATGCCATTGTCATGAAAAACCATACTCATCTCATAATCTGCGGATGCTTCGTCATTTAAGGTTGGGAAAACCGCCATTCTCACATTCCATGCTGGCGTATTAAGCAGCGTCATATCAATTTCATCCGACGCCTCCACCAATTTTAGGGCATTAGCAGGTTTACCAATGAACGTGTTGATCTCAACAGGTCCTTCATCGTCACTGCCATCAAACACAACGGCTTGAAAAAACTTTTTATTCGCTTTGGCCTTTTGAATCATTTCAACCGTATGCGCCATTGGAAACAACGCCTCTTGGTTCAATTTAAAATCTAAATCCTCTGGCATAGTAAATGTTGCCTTACCGCCTTTATCCGCAACAACTGCCTTCCCTCTTAATTCTTGATACAAAACATCATCACGTTTGCGGCGCGCTGAAAAATTAAAGCTTTCACCATTAAATGTTTCAAACGTGGAAAAATCTGACGTTACACGCATACTAGGACTATCTGCATATTCGTAGAATAAGTTAAAACGATGATCTGTCGTCCACGCATCACAAGATGGCTTCCATTCGTAAAACATCTTACCGCTTATATTAATAACCTGCGAACCACTACGTGTTGCAACAAGGTTAATATCATAAAGCGCTTTATGTGGCGCTAAACTCGCTTTAGCTTCAGATAGATCTTCCAAATTCTTAGCTATGGCACCAAAGCTTATAAAGAAAAGCGTCAAAGATAGAGTGATCGCAACAACAGATTTTTTTAACAAGGTCATAAAGTACTTTCCCAATTCATAAGCGTTTATCATACGGCATATATGCTTTTCAGTAAAATCTATTTAGATCGAACCCAAAACAGGCAAAGCTTGCCTTCACCAGATGCAAAAATGATCTTAACCTGAAAAAATTACCATAAGCTTAAGACAAACTATTATATTAACCCATTGAAATTACTGCATTCTTCAGATTGGCACGCTCTTCGCAATGTAATATTTAGGTTTAACGGAAATACGAAGAATAAAATATGTTTGATAATATCCCACAGAAGCCCCTTACGAAGGGCATTAAAACAGGTCCTATGCGCGGCAAATGGCTGAATGATGCAAGTGAAGTTTTCTTTGATCTTGATAATCACAGCTCAAAAAAAGAAAGCTGGTGGAATTCAATGAGTTCAACAGTTTCTTTATTAAAGCAAGCGCACGAACTTATTTCACATGCTGAAAAACGCATTAAGGCACAAGCTGAGCGTATTAAAAAGTTAGAAGAAATCTCAAATACGGATGAACTGACAGGCATCAAAAATCGCCGCGGATTTATGTATGAATTCGAAAGAGAATTAGACCGTGTTGATCGCGACAAATCTCAAGGTGGATTATTGATCATGATTGACCTCGATAATTTCAAATCCATTAACGACACTTACGGTCACGAAGTTGGCGACCAAGCATTAAAGCTTGTCGGAACAACATTGGATACCGATATTCGTAAGATGGATGTTGCCGGCCGTTTAGGCGGAGATGAGTTTGTTATTCTGTTTGTGAATACAGATCGCAAACAAGCTTTGGAACGCGCTCAGTTTTTAATCAAAAAACTCAACAACCTATCTTTCATTTGGAAAGGTACAGAGATCGATGTGCGTGCCTCATTGGGCTTAAAAGAATATAAAAAAGGTAGCAAGGCCGAAACAATATTCAGTGCCGCCGATGCCAGCATGTATGAGAATAAACAACAAACAAAAAACCAACGTATAAAACAAGATAACAAGGCGTTCTAATACGCGCCACCTCAGTTTCGTCTGCCGTCCCTCCCTAACCGTGAACCCAAATAGGCAGGCGATTAAAGAGCCCGGATCGCGTCCCCTAACGCATCCGGGTTCGCTTTTATTGACATAACGTTAAAATCGTGTATTATCCACTCAAATTGATAAAAAGTAGGATGTCACATGATTAAAAAAATAGCACTCGCCGCCGGTATAGCCCTAACCACAGCACACGCCCAAGCTGGTAACGTTGAAGGATACGGGGCTCCCGATAGTACAGGTTACGTTGATGGTCGTTATCACGGCGATAAATATAGCTGTAGAGCATTCGGTCAAAGCCAACCGCAATACACATGCGTTGAAGACGGTAAAGTAGTTGTCCAATGCAGCAACGGTCAATGCACATACACTTATTAAAAAAACTGCCGCATTAATAGCCCAGTAAGCAGCCCCTCTTCGCGGGCTTACCACTCAATACTTCGATCCTATCTCTGCTTGCCTGAACCTGTTATGGTTGGGTAATTTAGAAAAGGAAGCAAGACACATGGGACGCGACTATTGGGAGAACCAACAGAATGAAGCAGCAGAGGCAGACACCTCCAAAGTCTTAGACAGCAACGGCACGCCGCTGAACAGTGGCGATAGCGTGACATTGATTAAAGATTTAAAAGTCAAAGGCGCAGGCACAACGATTAAACGTGGCACCGTGATAAAAAACATTCGCGTCGATCAAGATAATTTAGAAGAATTCGATTGCTCTACCAAACAAGTCAAAGGCTTGGTGTTGAGATGTGAATTTGTGAAGAAGGTTTAGAAAACACTTCGCCTCATCGTCATTGCGAGCGAAGCGAGGCAATCCAGTTGCTTAAGGTAAATCTCTGGATTGCTTCGTCACTACGTTCCTCGCAATGACGGAATAACATTTTGATACCTGTTAAGTAATAAAATCAATAAATATATCACCGATAGGTTTTGTTCTTTTCGCAAGCATACCCGAACCACTCATTGTAACATTAAACACTTCTAAATCAGCTAAATCTTTAGATGTTAAATCTTTTCCTATTTGTTTATAAAAACTTTCTTGCCCTATTAAATCTGGAAAAGCCGTTTCTACAATACGCCCTAATCCGCCGCCTAAAATTGAATCAGAATTAAAGTTAATATTATTTTTTTCTAACCAATCAGATGGATTTTGAAAAAAACATAAAAATTTAACATGCCATACTGTGAATGAATCAATATAATTAAGAAACATTTGCTGTTGAGAAATATCAGGGCTATTTTCTAACGCCGAGTTCAAAACTGCATTTCTTAATGCTTCTAATTTTTCTTTTTGTGAAGTACGCATAGCTGATTGATTTGCCATCAAAACAATATCTATGAATTCATCATTATTTTGGAGGTCTTTAATAGATATACCTTTATTTTGTAACTCATGTATTGCCTCACCAACATCCGACATCCATTGTTGTTGCCTCTTCAATAAAGGAGGTTGAACAAACAAACAAAACGTCTCTATAGCTGCAGAGCCTGCAACAGGAATAGCACCTAAAACTGATTTAACTGCAGTATGTGCCCCATCTTTAGCCGTTAGTTCAGGAGGTGTTAAGTCTTGTTTCTGCACACCCATTAAGCCGCTTTTTCCGCCTTAACTTTCGCTTTTGGCAAATCAAGTTTGATGTGCAAATCTTTCAACTGTTCTAGCGTGATGTCACTTGGGGCGCTCATCATTTGGTCTTCGTATTGACCGTTCATGACGAAAGCATAGACTTCGCGCAAGTTCGGCTCGTCCGCCAATAACATGATGATACGATCAATCCCGAACGCACAGCCACCGTGTGGCGGCGCGCCAAATCTAAACGCGTTTAACATACCGCCAAATTTGGCTTCCAACACAGATTTATCATAGCCCGCAATACCGAAAGCTTTTTCCATGATCTCGGCTTTGTGGTTACGAATGGCGCCGGAACAAAGTTCAAACCCGTTACAGATCGCATCATATTGATAGGCGTAAACTTTCTCAGGATCTTTATTTTCCAAATCATCCATACCGCCTTGAGGCATTGAGAATGGGTTGTGAGAGAAATCAACAACGCCCGCTTCGTCACGTTCGTACATTGGGAAATCAATAATCCAAGCGAATTTATAAACGCCTTGCTCGCGCGCGGCTTCGTGCCCTTCAGGCAACGCATTACAAATCGCATCACGTGCCAAGCCAGCAAATTTTGCGGCTGGTTTTTCTTTGTTACAGATAAAGAACACGGCGTCGCCATCGGTTGCGCCAGAGATTTTCTTAAGCTCTTCTTGCGCAGCGGTAGGAATGAATTTCGCGATTGGTCCTGCACCCTCACCGTTCTCAAACTTAACGTAGCCTAAACCTGGTGCGCCTTCACCTTGCGCCCAGCTATTGAGCTTGTCAAAGAAGCTACGCGGTTGATCGGCAACCTGAGGAGCGCGGATCATGCGGACAACGCCGCCTTTTTCAATCACGCCTTTAAACGCTTTGAACTCAACATCGTCACGCGCAAACACGTCGGTGACATCCACAATCTCAAGCGGGTTTCTAAGGTCAGGCTTGTCTGAGCCATATTTCATCATCGCATCTTCATAACGAATATGGTCATGCCATTCAACCTTATGGGCAGTTCCCGTAAAGTCATTAAACTGTTCGAACACACCTTCAATCACAGGCTGGATTGTGTTGAAAACATCTTCTTGTGTCACGAATGACATTTCTAAATCGAGTTGGTAGAACTCTGCCAAGCGGTCAGCACGGCCATCTTCATCACGGAAACATGGCGCGATTTGGAAATATTTATCAAAGCCGGACACCATCAGCATTTGCTTAAACTGTTGCGGTGCTTGCGGCAGTGCATAAAACTTACCCGCGTGCAGGCGTGATGGCACAAGGTAGTCACGCGCCCCTTCAGGGCTGGATGCTGTCAGGATAGGTGTTTGGAATTCTTGGAATTCTTTTTCGCGCATACGCTTGCGGAATTCAAAAATCACATCATTTCTCAGGCGGATATTTTTCTGCATCTTCTCACGACGCAAATCAAGGTAGCGATATTTCAAGCGAATTTCTTCACCTGCGCCATCATCTTCGGCCACTTGGAACGGAATAACATCCGCCGCGCCTTGCACTTCCATCGCTTCGATATAAAGCTCAATCTCACCTGTCGGCATATTTGAATTCTGTGTCTCGCCAGGGCGTTCACGAACCGCACCTGTCACAGTAATCACGCTTTCCGCACGTACCTTTTCCATCTCGGCCAATAACGGCGAGCCTTCATCAACAACACACTGTGTTAGGCCATGCGTATCACGCAAATCAATGAATAAAACACCGCCGTGATCACGCTTACGGTGGATCCAACCTGATAATTTTACAGTTTCACCGACATGGTCTTTACGAAGTTCGGCACAGCTATGAGTTCTATATTGATGCATTTTATTTCCTATGTTTAAAATTATGTCTTGTTTATAACGGCTTACGCGTTCAGATACAATATGATGACGTAAATTAAATTATGCAATAAATACATCATTATGTAATATTTTTAGCTTGCAGTTCATCAAAAGAGGCGTATAAAGAAGGACAAATCATCCTCAACAAGAACTTTTAACGCGTAACAATGAAATATTATACCCACTTAAGTACAGGCAACATCCAAACGTCTGAAAAATACACACGAGACAACAACCCTGCTCTTTTCGGTATCAATGCACGCGATATTCATGCGACACGTGAAATTGTATCTTTTGAAATTACAGACCCCAGTGCCATCATCAATGACGGCTCTACCCCCTTCGTCACCGGCAACGATGGCTTGTTTTATGTCCCTGTACGCTTTCACTCCATGCAGAGAACAAGCAAAGGCGGTACATTCATCGAAGCCAGTAACGGCGCAATTTTAGTGGCGCAGTCTTTAGACGATGTATCAGACGCCTTTAATAAAATAGGGCAGGAAGCGCCGCCCATTGTTGAAAGGCACAAGCCTTTGCTGGAAAGATTGCAAGATTGGCGTCAAGCACGCCAAGCACAGCCAACAGGTCGCGGCTTAAAGCAATAGATCGCTGAATAATTTCAAATTAAATAATGAGCATGATTGTATCTGGTGAACTTAAACGCTACCTTGGATGCATGATTATACAAACTCAAAAACAACTTGATGATGTCTGTGACATTTTATCGACAAAACATTACCTGACCATAGACACCGAGTTCTTACGCGATAAGACTTACTACTCTAAGCTATGCCTGATCCAACTGGCGGGGCCAGATGTTGACGCAGTTGCCATTGACCCCATTGCAACAAACCTGAATTGGGATAAATTCCATGACCTGATGCAGAATGAAAAAGTCATCAAAGTCTTTCATGCCGCGCGCCAAGATTTAGAAATTTTTTATCATATTAATGGCAAAATCCCTGCGCCACTGTTTGATACCCAAGTCGCCGCCATGGTTTGTGGCTATGGAGATTCCATTGCTTACAATAAGTTAGTTGAAGGCATTACGGGCACAAAGCTGGCAAAGACGGCGCAATTCACCGATTGGTCACGCCGCCCCTTAGCCGAAAAACAAATCAGCTATGCCTTAGATGATGTGATTTATTTACGTGATGTTTATGAAAGCCTTTCGAAGCAACTGAAAAAACAAAAGCGTGAAAATTGGGTCAATCAAGAAATGAACATCCTGACCAACCCAGACACATACGAGATTCCATTGGATACCGTATGGCAACGCATTAAAATCAGATCTGACAAACCAGAGGTTCTAGCGATCCTGCGTGACCTTGCAAAATGGCGAGAAGAAACTGCGAGAAAAAGAAACCTGCCCCGCAACCGAGTTATCAAAGACGACGCCTTGGCCGATATCGCAGTTTATCGCCCGGCGGATAAAAACGGATTGAGCCGTATTCGTAACGTCCCCAAAGATATGACCCATGGCGAAAAAGCAACAGCATTATTAAAGATCGTTAAACGCGCACAAAAATCAGACAAATCAACATGGCCACAAGTTAAGCGTGGCGTTGCCTTCCCTAAAGATGCGGTTCCAATTTTAGAAATGTTAAAATTGCTTTTGAAAATTAATTGCTCTGAAAATGATGTCGCCCCTAAACTCATAGCGAACGTTAAAGACTTAGAAGAAATTGCAGCAAGTGATGCTCCTGATTGCAACGCCATAAAAGGCTGGCGTGCCGAAGTATTTGGGGAAGATGCACTTGCCTTGAAAAAAGGTAGAATTATGCTGGGATTAAAAGACGGAAAGATACACAAATTTAATGCTTAAGCTTTTCCTTCTTAGACACGCGCAAGCCGCCAATAGCTTTGACATGGGCGACAAAGACAGGCCGCTAACATCGCACGGCGTTCAACAAGCCAAAATATTAGGGGCCACATTACCAGAAGTAGATTTGGTGCTATGCTCGGCGGCAAATCGTACAAAAATGACGCTAGAAGCCCTGCAAGCAGGCGGTTTTAACCTTAAGAAATTTATTTTTATTGAAGAGATTTATAACGCGCCAGCAGGCGATGTGTTAAACGCCATTCAACAACAAGCCAGCGAAGCAATCCTGATGGTTATTGCACACAACCCAGGCATCCATCAATTAGCGAACGCCCTATCAAAAGAAGATGGCAGCAGCCAAAGAGAAAAACTGCGTTATGATTACGCCCCTGCCAGCCTAAGCATTTTAGAGTGCCCTATCGAAAATTGGATAGACATCCAACCGCAAGAAAACAAATTAGCGGAACTCGTTATTCCCGCGTAGCCTCTTGTCCAATAATATCGCGTAAAAATGGAATTGTGATACTGCGCTTTTCAACCATCGCGCGTTGATCTGCCTTTTCAACTAAATCACGCACGGCTTCAAACGAGCGTTCAATACGTGGCAAAATATATTGCAACACCTCGGTACTGACGCGGATTTGGCGGTCATTGAAAAGCTTTACAATCAATGCAGACAGCAAATGTTCATCAGGTTCACGAATAGCCACTGACGGCGCGGCGCGCAAACGTGACGCCAAATCAGGCAATGCGAAACTTCGCCTAACTGGCGGCTCCTGCAAGGTTAGCATGATGCTACGCTGATCTTCTTTGAAAATATTATACAAATGAAACAGGCCTTTTTCACCCGTTAAATTACCAATGAGGCTATCACCATCTTCAATAATCACGTGGTGATTCATATCGGCAATATCACGGATTACATCTTCGTTAATCGCGGATGCCTTGACGCAAATCGCCGCTGACCTTTCAGACCACACCGCGCCTAAATGCGTTTTTCCACTGGCGGGCGCGCCATACAGTACCAATAAAGGCGCAGGCCATTCTGGCCAAAGATCAATCCATGCCACCGCGTCATGGTTATTCGGCGCCACCAAAAAATCGTTACGTGCCAAAGCCGTTCGATGGCCTAAATCCAGCGGTATTTGTTCCAATTTATTGAGGGGCGCGTTGCTCATTATTTTTTAGGCTCGGCTTCAATAACTTTAGCTTGATCGTTGTTCGCATGGCCTGTTTTATAAAGTGGGCTTTTCTTATACTGCATAACCGCAAACCCAACCAACACACCAACAACGGCGGCAACAGGCACAGCCAATAACATACCAACAATACCCAGCAAACTACCGCCAGCCATTAACGCAAACAGAATCCAAAGGGGATGAAGACCAACACTATCCCCTAATAATTTAGGCGATAAAATATTCCCTTCCACAACTTGGCCAACAATAAAAATTGCTGCGATGATAAGAACATATTGCATCTCACCCATTTGAAACCAAGCAACAGCGACACTAACTAATAAGCCGATAGTAGAACCGACCATAGGAATAATGGATAAGAATCCCGCGGTAATTCCAATTAAAAAGCCAAAGTTTAATCCTGCAACACTCAGGGCAATCGCGTATATAACACCCAATAAAAATGCGACCGTAATTTGACCGCGAATAAAACCTGCGAGTTTTGTATCAATTTGATCGATTAAATCTTTGATCATACCTTCTTGATCGCGTGGGATTAAATCTTCAAACCAATCCGTAATTGCGGGCCATTCGCGCATCATATAAAAGGCGACTAAAGGCGTAAGCACTATGGTTGTTAGCATCCCAATTAATGCCTGACCACCAGCGGCCAAACCGCCTGCAATACCTCCAGAAACGCTCAACACTTTAGAAATATTTTCCTTCAAAAATGTTTTTGAGTCTTCAATATAATTCTCACCCATACGCTCTTGAATCATTAAGGTATAAGGCTGTATTGCTTGAAAAATTTTATCAAGATAGCCTGGCAAAGCATCAATTAAATCTGCACTTTCTTTGGCAATGATCGGCGCCACAATAACAATGATAATTGTCACAATCGCAAAGAAAACTGTGATAATAAGCGCAGAGCTTGTTGTTCTTTTTATACCCTTGGTTGAAAAACGTTTCACCAACGGATTCAAAAGATACGCAATCACGCTCCCCAAAATAAACGGCGTTAAAACGGCTTTGAAAAGCCACACAAATATAAGCAACGCAATAGAGGCAATAACCCAAAAGGCAAGCTGTCTTGTTAATGGAATGCTCATCGCGTCACACTTTCTATTCTTAATATTCCGGCGTTATTTTATAAATTGCCCCTTGGCTTGTACTCGCATTGGCTTGACCATATTGCGTTAAGGGATCGTTCAAACCGATGCCATCGCGTTGCATGGCGGCGCGCAGATTTTCGATACCGCCTTGGTAGCTAATCGTAAGCGTCGCACTACGCGGTGATAACGATTTCACACTTAATGCTTTCACGCCATACGTTCGTTCCAAAGTTTTCTTGGTATCAACCCATTGGCGCATTGTATTAAAATCAAGCTGTGCCACCATCGTGTTGATAGGGCCACTAAGCGGTTGCTGTAGATTTTGCTGTGATGGCGCACCATTACCAACGGCGGTCTGACGTTGCCAAGAAGAACGGAAAACGTTATTCACTTCTGCGACGACGCGGTCATAAAATTGGGCTTGGCTTTCTTGCGGCGTAGAGCGCACAGATATCTGCCTAGACAATTCAGGACCATAACTTTTAGCCTGATAAACACCCACAGCCACATTAATTGACCCATCAGGCATCGGTTCTGGCAATGCCATTAAAATAGC
>JALZUF010000265.1 GCA_023301785.1 Alphaproteobacteria bacterium
AAAAAAAATTCCGAACAAAACAAATATCCGAGTGGGCACACCACATCAAATGCTTGCACTTACATGCACACGTGACATGGACAGCTTTTAACGGGATGCTCCTTAAAGAAGTCGGGTACACACTGTCAGTAACCGGATTCACGGAAGCAATGTGCACAACCATGCTAAAACCAATGATGAGTGCCTTACTGCCAAAATTGCACATAAACAGGCACTTCCCACATCAAGTTACTCATGCGCCAAAATAACTTGGAGGGATGGGAGCCCCCAGTTTCTATCAAAACTAGGGAATTGATCACATCTTTTTCATGCTAGGACACGCACGGTGCAGATACACCACTGGCAAGCTAATCAAAATCGAAATAAACTGGATCCAGCTGATCGCATGAACACAACATCACATACTTCGCAAAAAGGAATGAAGGCGTTGCCATACCTGGAAAATCCTGGGTAACAGACACAATAAAATTCTTGCAGCTAGTACGCACTGAAATCAAATTAATCAAACCATGGACAGTAAAAACAAAACGTACGAACGACTGCCACATAATGGACTCAATCACATACCAAGAAACTGATGAGGCAAAACAGCAATTAAACAGATGTAGACCATGGGGGGGAAGATTGGGCACATGTGCTACAATGCTGCAAACGTGAAAAAGCACGAACGATCCTGTGAAACACAACTCAGACAACAATTTAAAAAAAATCACCCTCATCATTCCAGCGAACTCGAACTACTTGTGGGAGCCAGTGTGTGGCTTGAAGGAAACGAACACGTCCCAATGTCCAATGCGGCCGTAGACCAATCACAAATATCGTGGGAACAAGTATTTCTAGGACACATCGCGTACAAATGAGTGCCTACCCTCATGCGAACAAGCAACCGCACAACAGCGACGTACAAGAAACGACAAACAAAGAGACAAAGGAGATCTTTGACTTCTCAAAAGCCATGTGGCACATAAGGAACACAGACCTACATGGCGAAGAAGTGGATGACATCTGCCTTAAGAAGTACGACAAACAAAAAAAGATGGTCAAGGCAGCTTATGATGAAAAAGACAACATATATGATATCGACGGAGAACTCTTCGAGCTCCAACTCAACAAAACACTGAAACTACCACCAACACACCTTAAAGCTTGGCGCAGCAATGTGTGCGAAGCCAAAAAAGCATCGATCTTACGAAGGAAACGATCTTCCCGGAACGAGTGGGACATACGATCATACCTATGTTGACCAAACAATCCACCCATATACTAATTTGTAGAAGTGCGACTCCCCTCTCCATAAAACGAGAAGGCTCTGCCAATAAAGAGCGCACAATTAATATTATCTAGCAACATTTGCAAAACATTAAACAGATGCAGACTATACCTTCGCGTAACAACCATAGCCGATATCGCTACATGGAATGGCAGACAACTATTTCCCGCAATGGTAAACCGCACAAAGCAAGCGAAGTCCAAACTACAGTGGCCAAAACAGAAATACCCTCCGCCAAAAGACTGGGCAACATGGGAACGCTGCTTATCCAAACTGACAATGAACGAGAGGCTGAACATCTCACTGGGAAACTGGATGGCAGCAAGCGACTTATGTCGTGAGTGGCTATACAACAATATTATACTCTATCAGAAGAAAAGGGAATCATGGACGAAGCACACAAGAATGTCAGGCCCCTCCCAAGACCAGTTCATGATCGAAGGCCAAAAATCAGAACCACCCACCGCAGCTATGAACGCAACAGCCACACACACAGAGACATACATTACCACAGCATGGGCTAAAACCACAATCACAAAGCGCAAAGGAAATCGCCCGCTCATGACAGAACTAATCAGCAAACAAACGATAGTTCTCTGATGCAAATTCAAAATTGCTGAGAACATCAAACACGGAAAATTGACAATAGCTAGAGACAGGTCATATGACCCAAACTCAGAGACACTAATATACAGTTGGGTATTTGACAACAAGAATGGAAACATCGAATGTGCCGGTCATGCCAGGCTAGCAGAAACCGCAACAAAAGGCTCATCCTTCAGAGCGGAACTCGCGGGCATGGCGGCGATACTCGTAGCTATCGAAACAGTGGCAAAAGAACACCGGATCACATGTGGGATGTGCACAATCGTGTATGACAGTGAGAGTACGACTTCCAGATTCCGCTCTCCGAGACAATTCATGTTAGTATCAGACAGGCAACAACATGATTATGACTTATTATCAGCTATTGCCACACTGAAAGAACACTCGACCTGCCAAATAGAAACGCAATGGACAAAGTCACATCAGACGACACTCCCCTACACAAAAAGCGTGCACCTCAGACACTCTTGCAAAAAAAAAACTCACAAGGCAGACTGTCCCAAAATAGACACAAGCAACTGGCCAGAACTCACAGTAATTCTAATGATGTAGAACAAACCATGCACCGGCAATTGGAAAGAATTAATCGCCGAATCGCTACACGGGAACAAATACGAGCAGTACCTAAAGGCCAAATTCAAATGGACAGATACAGAACTCGAAATGATTGACTGGACAGCACACACAGCAATAGAAAAACGCAAGACTCCAGCAGAAAGGGCAACATTCCATAAACTTACTCACCGCTGGCTAGACTTCGGAGCATACCCAAGAAGGGGACATGTAACACCATGCTGTCTATGTGGGGCCCGCGAAGACTGGGCTCACACATTGTAATGCGACAAGAGAAAAGCGAAAAGGGAGGCAATGTGGAAAAATCTCACTAAAGAAGTCTGAAGAGCGACACTACGCAATCCAGAAGAACTCGAACTAATGGTAGGGGGGGAATGCATGGCTCAACCAAACGACCTTGACCCACAATCAGATGTCACAAGAGAGCAACAGAGAATCTCATGGGAGCAAGTGTTACTAGGCAGAGTGTCCTATCAATGGGGACAAACGCTACAACCGCACAGACATGAGTCGAAGATAACTAAGCAAACTCGAACTAACAAATTTGTAACCGCACTCTTCGAATTCTTCTAACAGATGTGGCATGCAAGGAACCAAGACTTACACGGGCATGACGCCAACAAAATCAGATTGACAACCCACATCCGTTTGAGAAAGGCGGTCAAAGAAGCATACGACAACAAAAACGATGTAGACGATTTGGACAATTCTATACTTGAAATATCACTGAAGACAAAGCTGAAGCAACACCCAACACAACTGAA
>JALZUF010000266.1 GCA_023301785.1 Alphaproteobacteria bacterium
AGCGCCCGGTACGTCTCCTTCCCCGTGTCGGTGTGGTTTGTGACTGCCAAATAATGATTTTGAATATTTGGAATAACAAACCCTTGCTCCGGCGTGATCTTGATCGGGAATGGCAGGTAACGGTACAGCTTGGTCTTCATGTAGAGCGACTCCCCGGGGATCCTCAAGGACACAGTGAAGCGAAGTTGGGCGGCATTGAAACTGTGTCCCACATCTAGTGAATAGAGTTCCAGATGCGATGAGAATACTGGTCTTGCCCCTCGTTTCGCCAGATCTGAAATAACTTTTCCAAAGGCAGCTCGGAGAGCACTAGGATCTAACAACAATGGGCTAAGCTTCTTATACAACAATGCAGAAAGGCCATCTATTAAATGATCTAACTTGTTGTACAATAATAACGCGGAAACCTCAACTTGTTGTTTAGATAATACATACTGTACTTCCGATTCCGTTTCGCCCATCAACTGAATGGCGCGGAATAGGCTGCCATTAACTTGGTCAAGTCGGGCGTCCTCGAGGGTGAAAATTTCCTTCGTATCCTCGGCGATGTGTTGTACCGCGGCTACGGAGACCCCAGGGTTAAAGATGGAAGAATAGGAACCTGCCAGAAACGAGACAGCTCCTGCGGCCAGGGCCGCAGCGCCAAGAACTATCTGTCGCTTCTTTCTCAAGGGCGGTGCCGTAAACTCTAGGATCACTTTCCCATTCTGACTGTCCAGAGGATCAGCGGTTTCGGTGGTACGAGGAACAGGAGATAGGGTGACGAAGGTATTGGGGGTAGGAAGAGGAATGGGTTGGTCAGATGCAGGCTGATCCAAGGCGACAGAGTCGTCGTCGTCGAGAATGGGATGAAAATTTTCAGTTTTTACCTTAAATCTGTTGAATCTTGACCGACCTGAAGGTGCAGTTTCCCGACTATCCAGCGGATGGAGAGGGGCGGAAGCAGCACGATGGTTGGCTTTGAAAACCGCATGCTTGGTTTGCAGGCTGGGATGCAAGTGCAGGTCGTCCTCTTCGATCCAAGTCGTCAAGACTGAGGTGAGTCGTTGAGCCTTGGTGAAGCAGTGTTGGGCCATGGCAAGACGAGATGACTGGTCGTCTTTAAGCAAATGACCCTTACCTTGAGGAAGATTCTGAAGGAGCCGACATTGGTTGTGTAAGGCCTTAAACAGCCCTCCAACGTTGATGTTGAACTTGACGGCTCCGTTGGCGATCAGCGTGGATAAATCGCCTTCCCCTCGAAAATAAACATTGGAAGAGAGAGGCCTGATGTCTGGAGTTGGCGGTTGGCAGAGTCCGGACTGGAGGAGGCTGAAGTAGATGATGACGGTGATGCAGAGGATGAGAGAAATCATGTTGTTGGTTGAGGTGTCGAAAAGTGACTGAAAGATCAATATTAATTATGATGGAGGAATGATCTATTTCTTGACCTGTTCTTTGTTCGCTAATTTGAGCTCTCGCTTTCGTTTTCGGCTTCGACCGTCTTCCAGGCTTCCTCCGTGCTCTCACTTAGCGTGGTCAGCAGTTTTTGGTACTCCGATTCCTCTGTTCTCTTTTTGTCCTCCTCCTCTCGCTGCTTGTCCTCCTTGATGAGCCTGGCCGTGTTCATGATCTCGTAGACCTTGATCCTGACCCGTCTGCATATTTCTTGTTCGTTCCGTTCCGTCTGGATGCAGATCCTGATGAGGATGGCGAATGCGGTGCTGGCCCAGATGAACTTGAGCCAGTCGTAGGAGGAGTAGTCCTCGAAGATGGAGGACACGTAGGTGGTGATGAATTCGATCATTGTATTGCCTTCCTTGAGTTTTTTGTTATGAATTTTGAATTTAACGACGAGAAATGTTCTCACGTGTTGCTTGTTTTTTCTTTTTGGCTTCTCTGGCGACTTTGTTTGGATCGTGATCTAACGGAAACTCCTCCACTGGCACGCCGGTTTGTTTTGCGCGCGCTCGTGTAGTTCTGGCAGGCGCTGCACCTGTTTGTGATGAACTGCCCGGCCGGTCTTTCTCTGGAGTGAGTAGGTCTTTTAGCTTGCTTAAAGTGGAGCGTCCGCTTGTTGGTTTGGGAGCTCCACCTGTTGCGCTTCTGCGTTCTGTTGAGCCGCCTGTACCTGCTGTTGTTGTTGACGTTCGAGTTGTTGATGTTCCATGCGTTGGCGGAGGTAGTCGGACGGCTGGATGTGTGGCGGCAGGTCTTGAAGTTGTACCTCCTGCATGTCGTCCGGAATATCCGGGATTCTTAGAAGCATCAGGTCTTCTGGTTCCAGGTATAACTCTGGAATCGGGAGGAGCAGTGGGTCGGACAGGTTGTTTACTGGCTCCAGGATCTCGTGAACCTCCTCGAGCCAGCGTAGAATGGCTCGTCTTTGGCCTGGCCCCAGTGTTTGCCACGTCTGGGAAAGGGCGTCCAGGAGATCCAGTATCAAGGACGAAATCTGTAGGTATGGAGGCATCTGAGGTTTCTTTAAAGTATCTTACCGAATCGAAAGGCAGGAAGGCGATGGCAGGAGGTTTGCGAGGGAGGGGCTCTTTTATAGGAGTGGCAAATTCGTCGTCGTCGTCGTCGTCGTCGTCGTCGTCAACCGTTTCATAGTGGCCCCCGGCAGCTCCATCCGGTGGGTCTGATAAGTCTTCGTTGTCAGAGTTATTGTTGCTATGGTGCCTGTTGTCAGCCGGGGGAATTGGCGAATTTGGAGAATTTCGCCCTGATAACGGAGGTGACGGAATGTCTGCTTCCGGTTCAATGTCTGGCTCAGGGACGTCTGGGTCGTCCGGGGGAACATCAGGAGGATCATCCTCTCCCTCTGCTGGTTGTGGGTCCCCTTCTGGATCTTGAGGATCATCAAAAATGCAATCTGACATGTTATCTTTTTTAAAACCTCGTTTGCTTAAAAATTTATCGTGTTCTTTGTTTTCTCTTTTCTTGTATATATCGTTCTGATTAGGGCTGCTAGCATCGAGAAAAATGGGGTCCCGGAAAGTACCCTTTTTGAGTCTTTCTAGGTGGGCCAGAAATGGGCGGGCGGAAGAGCGTGGTGCTCGTATTTCAGCCATGCTGCCTTTAAAATCTAAAATAATGAAAGGCCCCGAATATTTGCGATTTAACTTTGGGGTATGTTTGCCGGAAACAAGAAGGTAAACCAAATCCCCCTGGAAAAGTTTGTTTAGTTTTGGTTTTTTTGCAAATTGCTTTTCATTTTCTTTAAAGTTTTTGTTTTTCCAGGAGGTAACTGCCTCACTTGTTTCTGCGAAAGAGCGGCATTTAGCCGCCCAAGGTTGTTCATTGTAATGTGAGCCCTTTTTGCGGAAATCTAGAGACGGCAAATTAGGTTGTTGGCCATAAACACAAAAGTGAGGTGGAAATCCATGAGTAGAACGTGTAATGTTATTGCTGACACAGAAACCTGGAAGCAGTTCTTCCCAATCTGTTTGTTTGTAATTGAAGTTATTTAAATATTTGCGTAGGAATTCAACAATGTCTCTATTCTTACGTTCTACCTTCCCATTGGTGCGAGAAATCATTGCTGGGGTTTGTATATGTTCAATTTGAAAATAATTGGCGATTGATTTTAAAGTGTCATTTCGGAATTCTGAGCCGCCATCGCTAATTATTTGTCTGGGAAAACCGTGACTGGAAATCCAGCTTTGTAAGAAAACTTTTGCAACTTCGGCGGCGGACGGGTTTTTAATCCCTTTTGCCATTGTGTAGCCGCTATAGCTGTCAACAATGACAAGAATACATTTATTTCCTGTTGATAAGCTTGGTTTTAAATTTGTAATGCAATCCATGTGGATGCGGTCATTAAAAATTGTAGAATTGGGGAATTTACCTAAGGGTAAAACGCCGTAAGAATAAGGAGGACGTGATTGTTGACAAATTTTACAAGATTTACAATAGTTTTCTACATCTTTGTGCATTGTTTCCCAGACAAAGTATTTGCTTAAAATAGAAAGTGTTTTTTCTGTTGCGAAATGACCCATGCTGTCGTGAGCCTTTTTTAAAACGTTTTCCCTTAATGAGGGAGGAAGGAAAGCTCTGCCTTTCCTATCTTCTAAAATGCCGTCGTCAGCGATTCGACAATCAGGGAGCATGGCTGTAATAAAGGATTTTAATAATTCGTTTTGAGGCCAGATTTTGTATTTTATTTTGCAAACTATTGCTTTTAATCTGGTGTCCAATTGCTGAGCTTCATAAAGTCGATCGACAGTGAGATTGAATTCGGGGAATTGATTTTCTGTTAATGGCTTTGTTTCAGATTGCAAATTGATTTTGCTTTTTGTTTTGTCTCTGCTGATTGCATTTACAGGGCGTGAGAAATAATCGGCCGGTATTTTGTCGCCTGGCATATATTCGACCTCGAATGGGAGGTATTCTAAAATATCAGAGCTGACTGAGTCTAATTCTTGTATTCTTCCTTTTTTTAAAAATAAAAGGGGCTTGTGGTCCGTTCTAATTATAAATGATTTGCCAATAAGATAAGGTTTGAAATGGCGAAGTGCCCAACGGACGCCCAATTTTTCTTTGTGAAAGGCAGCTTTCTTTTTTGCTCCTTCGCCAATAGTTTGGCTTGCGTAGGCGCACGGGTATTCGACGCCGTTGTCATGTTTCTGTGACAACAACGCCCCGTGGCTGTCGTCGCTTGTGTCCACTGTGACAATAAATGTTTTTGTAAAGTCTACTGGCTTTAGTGTTGGTTGCGTTGCTAGGCTTTTTTGTAGTAGTCGAAAAGAGGCAAGTGCTTCTGCTGGCAGGGGTCCTTTTAGATAGCCTGACGTTTTACGAATTAATGAGTTTAATGGTGAGGCAATTTTGCTGAAGTTGGGTACACATTTACGAAAGAAAGAACATAAGCCAATAAATTGTCGTATTTGTTTAACATTTGTAGGAGTCTTTGCGATTGTAATTGCTTTTGTTTTTCGTTCTCCCGGTTTAATTGTCGAGTTTGATATTTGATATCCCAAGTAAGTGACTTCTATTTTGCCGAAATGTGCTTTTCGGAGATTTAACTTTAGATTATGAATTCGTAGTCTTAATAATGTTTGTTCTAATATTTTGTAATGTTCTTCTATGTCATTAGTGGAGATTATGATGTCGTCTAAGTAGACGTAAACTCTGCTTAATCCTTTAATTACGAATTCCATTAAACGTTGAAAATAAGCTGGTGAGGAATTTATTCC
>JALZUF010000267.1 GCA_023301785.1 Alphaproteobacteria bacterium
CCCTTCTCCAAGTTGGTTCCACCATTGACGCTGATCCATTTTTGACGGAGGCACCATGAAGATATTAAAAACTGTTCTGGTTCTATCTTTGCTGTCTGGTACATCGCACGCGCAACTATATAATCATGCACCATCTGAAGATAACCCAATCCAACCGCGCGTGGAATTAAATCACCGCTACAGCAATGATCGCGCGATTTCGATGATGGAATTCTGGGTGCCGCTCGGTCAGAATGAAGAAGATGGCTCAGTTCTGTTTGGGGATCTTCGCATGATGGGCGACAACCAAGAAAATAAAGAGCTTAACGTTGGTGTTGGCTACCGAGGAATAATAAATACAAAGTTATTAGGTGACGGGATTGCTGGCGGTATGGTCTGGTTTGATCGCCGTAAAACGACAAGCAATTCAGAATTCAATCAAGTGACGGCGGGCTTGGAATGGCTAGGCGAACAATATGATGTGCGCCTAAATGGTTACGTGCCGCTTAATAAAAAACAAAGCTACACCCGTGCCAATCCAAATGGCGATGGTCTTGGATTTGTTGGTAATCAGATTATCGTGAATACAGATCAGGCCGTGGTTGAAGAGGCTCTGCCTGGTCTTGATTTAGAAATAGGAACACGTTTAAATTTCTTGGATGGCGTGACAGATTCCACGCGCGTTTATGCGGGTGCTTATCACTTTGAAGGTGATCGCGCCGAAGATGTTACAGGTTATCGCGCGCGTATCGCCGCGGATATAACAAGTGATATTCAAGTTGGCGCACGGTATCAAAAAGATGACGTGCGCGGTTTCCAAGCTTATCTTGAGGCAACAGTTCGCTTTCCCTTTGATGCCAAGAAAAGCTTCCAAGAAGAAGGTCTAAGATCGCGTCTTGATGAATCTCCTGAACGCGATATTGATATCGTTTCCAACGAAGCAGTTCTTGATGATGGTATAGACCAACTTGTTTTAAATGCAAACTCTGGTGTGACGCAAAATGTTTTACACGTGAATAATACGGCTGGTGGGGGCGGTGACGGCTCAATTGAGATGCCTTATAATACTTTGCTTGCGGCACAAACAGCGGCCACAACAAATGACCTTATCTATGTCCACCGCGGCGACGGCACAACCACAGGTCAAGATACTGGTGTTACTCTAGATGACGATGGTCAAATGCTCGTCGGCTCAGGAACAAACTTGGTTTATGACCGCAACCGCTTCCGCACCTCAAATAATGCTACGATTGAGAGTGGTCTTTTGGTTGAAAAGAAAACCGAAAATCCAATTATAACAAACGGTGCGGGTAATGGGGTCGACGTGAGTAGCGCTGATAATATTTTGCTTTCAGGCTTTACGGTTGATGGGGCAAGTGCACATGGTGTGTATGCTTTGAACTCAGAAAATTTAATTATTGATACGATAAGCAGTAATAATAATACAATAGATGGTGTTAACGTAGAAGTGGATGCAACAAACATAGATCAATTTTCTATTGTTGGGAGTAGTCTGAACAACAATACTGAACGTGGTTTAAGTTTCTTAACGTCTAATTCTGGAACATCTAATCAGGTAAATATAAGTAATAACATTGCAAATGAAAATACTTTACAAGGTATACGCTTTCAATCCAGAGATGTTGGAAGCAGAATTGAAAAAATAAATTTGATTAATAACGTAACAAATACAAATACGTCGTTTGGTGCTTTTGGCGTGGCCTCAATCGACTCTGTTATTGAGGAAGTGAATGTTGTTAATAATGTTATGAATTCAAATGGTAGAGGGCTTCAACTTAACGCACAATCAGCAGGTACTATAAATATTGCCAACGTTATTGGAAATACTGCAAAAAATAATACAACGCAGGGACTCCTTGTTCAGTCAAATAATGCAGGATCTTTTGTAGGGAAAGCCAATTTTATCAATAATCTTGTAGAGGATAGCAGTAATGATGGTATTCAAGTCTGGGCAAGAGATAGTGGAATATTAAATGAATCTAATATTATAAACAATGAAGTTTCGGGGAGTGCTATAAGGGGGATATATGCTTTAGCTCAAACGTCTGGAAATCTTAACAAAGTTGATATTACTGGTAATACATCAACAGGTAATGATACGACAGGTATTACAGCGAGGGTTCTTGATGATAGCGATATTTCACAACTTGTTATAAGTAGAAATAATATAACTGGGAATACAACCTTTGGCGTTGCTTTGTCGGATGAAAATGCAGCCAGCACGATCAGTGCAGATCTTGGTGGTGGTGTATTTGGAGGAGTGGGAGGAAATATTATTAGAAACAATGGTTTTGAAGAAATTCGTGTCGATCTTGATGGGTTGGAGCTAAAAGCTGAAAATAATTACTGGGGTAGTTCGAATGGTTTAACAGCCGGTGAGACGGCCCTTATTGACGGCTCCACCATAGATGCCACACCATTCTTGACGAAAGCGCCTTAATATCAAAGGAAATACAGATAAGGCTTGCAATTCTTCGTGAGATTCGTTAAAAACCACCAGAATTCATAAAATTTCAACGTGCATAAGCGTTTGAGACTAAAAAATATAGAGGCAATTATGGCAGTACCAAAGACAAAAATCAGTAAACGTAACCGTAATATGCGTCGTTCACACGATGCGTTGACTGTTACAAACTGGGTTGAAGACCAAAACACTGGCGAGCCTAAGCGTCGCCACCACATTGATCTTAAAACAGGTATGTACAAAGGCCGTCAGGTTCTATCTGACCGCGAAGAGTAGACACGCGTTTTTAGGGCTGAATAGTCCTGAATATTTAAGAATATAGAATTGACTTATCACTAGTCACCTGCGAGTTTCGTTAGAGTATAACGGGGCTCGTTTTTTTTGGCGTGCCTTACAAATATAAGGTTGAAAACAAGCAAGTATCAAAATGTCAGAATCTCCTGTAATTGCAATCGATGCCATGGGCGGCGACTTCGGCCCCAACGTAACAATCCCTGCGGCGGCCAACGCGCTTGAAAGACAAAGCGACCTAAAATTCCATATTTTTGGTAATGAGGCGCAAGTTCGCCCTGCTCTTGATCAATACGATGCCCTTAAAAAAGTAACTGAATTCACCCATACCGATATTGCTGTTTCTGGCACCGATAAGCCATCTAGAGCGCTACGTAATGGTAAGGGCTCATCAATGCGTCTTGCGATTGAGGCGGTGAAAGAGGGTAAGGCACACGGCATTGTATCTGCTGGTAATACAGGCGCGCTCATGGTGATGTCTAAACTCATCCTAAAAAGTCTACCGGGTATATCACGTCCCGCTATCGCCAGTGTGATGCCGACCCAAACGGGTAAAACGGTTATGCTGGACTTGGGCGCAAACCTTGAATGTGATGCAGAAATTCTAACGCAATTCGCTGTGCTCGGCGCTGTTTATGCTCGTGTCGTGCAAGGCGTTATGACCCCAACCGTTGGCTTGCTGAATGTTGGTACAGAAGAAATGAAAGGCCACGACGAAATTCGCGCCGCCGCCGACGTGCTCTCAAAGGTAGAATTCCCTGGTAAATATCACGGCTTTATCGAAGGTAACGATATCACAAAAGGCACGGTTGACGTGGTTGTGACCGATGGCTTTACAGGTAATGTCGCCCTCAAAACAGCAGAAGGTGTTGCGAAACTGACCAAGCACTTCCTGACCGATGCCTTCAAATCATCACCGCTCGCTATGATTGGCTATATGCTGTCCAAAGGGGCCATGCAGAAGATGAAAGACAAAGTCGATCCGCGTAAATATAATGGCGGTATGTTTTTAGGGATTAACGGTATCTGCGTTAAAAGCCACGGCAGTAGTGACGTGCTTGCGACAGAAAACGCGATCCTTGTTGCCGCCGATCTTATTCGTAATGATTTTAACAATCAGGTTGCCGCCGAAATTGAACGCTTAATGGAGCAAGAAAGCTTCGTTGAAGCCTTAGGAGTATAACTTAAATGTCTGTAACATCTATCATATTGAGCACAGGCTCATATCTTCCAGAACGCATTTTAACCAATGCCGAGCTTGAAAAAATGGTTGATACCACAGACGAGTGGATCACCCAACGCAGTGGTATCAAACAACGCCACATCGCCGCTGAGAATGAAACAACAGGCGATATGGCCGTGAAGGCCGCACGTAAAGCCATGGAGGCCGCAAACCTCTCACCCGATGATATTGACGGCGTTATCGTTGCGACCACAACGCCTGATCGTACATTCCCTTCTGTCGCCGTAAAAGTGCAGGGTGATTTGGATATCAAACCTGGCTTGGCATTTGATGTGCAGGCCGTTTGTACAGGCTTCGTATACGCGCTGACGGTAGCGGATAACTTCATCAAAATGGGGCAAGCCAAAAACATTCTTGTGATCGGCGCGGAGAAGATGAGCAGTGTCGTCGATTGGACAGACCGCACAACTTGCGTTCTTTTTGCCGATGGCGCTGGGGCAGTTGTTCTGCAAGCCAAAGAGAATAATGATGGCCTAAAGGGTCAAGGTATCCATTCCACACATCTTTATGCCAACGGTAAGCAACGCGAGATGCTGCAAACTTCTGGCGGTGTTTCTAGTACGGGCGATAATGGTACGATTGAAATGCAAGGTCGTGAGGTCTTTAAATATGCCGTCAGTTATATGTCCGAAGTTGTCGGCGAAGTTCTAGAGCATAATAACATTACACCTGATGCTATTGATTGGCTCGTCCCGCATCAGGCCAATATCCGCATTATCGAATCCACGGCAAAAAAACTCCACATGAGCATGGATCAAGTCGTTGTCACCGTTGATCATCACGGGAATACGTCTGCGGCCTCAATCCCTTTGGCATTGGACGAAGCGGTAAGGGACGGTAAAATCAAACGCGATCAAATGCTCCTTATCGAAGCCATGGGCGGTGGCCTTACGTGGGGCGCTGCGCTGGTTCGTTTCTAGCTTTGTTGGCGGCGTCAATCATGCGCTGATTTTCATTAGCCTCTTGCTCAAGCTTTGCTACGCTTAGGTCTAATTCCGCGCTTTCTGTCGTTTCATCCAAGGATTCTAATAACGAATATGCTAAGTCGTTTATGGCTGTGTCAAAACGCTCTTCTAAGCTTGCAATTATTTCCCCACCTTTTACGTGTGGCAAAGCTAATTTTTCAAATGTGCCCGCCAGCTGAGTTAGCGGATGAGATGCCCGCATAAGCGGGGCAGGGCGCATAACCTCTCTTGATAAAGACAGGGCATAATCCACCCCTTCGATAACGCGTGTAAAGCGCGCCATTGTCTTCGTATAAAGTTCATCGTCATCATTGGCTGGGTTCACAAGAAACCCTTTTTCTTTTAAGGCAGGGGCGGCTTGATAGATTCTAGTTGCCGCAGTCTCGAAGCGATCCTTTAAATCATCATATTCTTTATTACCCATTAGCGGTGTTGATGTTGGTGTGGTAGAAATGCCTAACTGCGCTGCTACTTGTTCTTGTGAAAGTCGATATTTTTCTTTATTTTTGCCAAATTGTTTGGCCCATCCATACGCATTTTCACCATCTGTGTTTGCATTGAATGAAAAATGATTTAAAAACCCACGAATATGAAATCCTAAACGTTGCAAAGGGTGAAGTTCATGGAATTCTTTCATGCGCGGATGTGATATAGCTTTTTGATTACGCTGTTTTTCTAAAGCGGGATTGTGAAATTGAATCTTAATTGAACGAACATATTTGGAGCCGTACTCGTCATAGTCAGTTGTCGCTTCCGTGATATTAGGAAAGGCACGAACGGCTAACATCATCGCGTTATATTCAGGGCTGCCACCAATAACGGCGCCTTTCAAATCAAAAGAAAAAGAATCGCTATCATTTTTTGCAGAAGACCCTATATCTGCCAATAATCTCTCGGCGGTAATATTTTCACGAATAGTTTGGCGTGAAATACGTTTTTTCTTATCTTCCGCCCCCATTTGAACGGCAGATATTTGGTCGGGTGTGACTGAAGATAGGTTACTCAAGCCTAGATCATCATCTTGATCTGTACCACTAACGACAGCGGGCACATTTGTGTTGCTTGCTCCTTCTTCGGGCACATCAGGTAAGGGCATCTGAACAGTTGATGGGTTTTTAGTATCTGTAGGCATTTATAACTTCCTTTATTTGCGATAACACAATTAAAGGAATATTTAAGTTATGTCAATATAATACAAGATGATTATATTCCTATCTTTATTGATTTATGTTATATTCAGGGATGATTATTTATCAAAAATCTCCGAACAACAGACAATCTAATCTCAAATATCTCTACCAACAGAGTTTAACGCATATAAAATCGGCTCACTTCTTATTGTCTATGTTTTTCAATTCCTTAGAAGATTTTGTGAAACAATTATGGAGTTGCCCCGTATTCAAGGCGGCCCCACCCCCTAAATTCGAACCGAACAAACTAAAGGGCATTAAATTCATGAGTAATAACAATAAGATAAAGGCTTGTTTTATGTGTAAATATAAGCTTTATTGGAGCGATAGGGAGCAATTATAGGTAGTTAATCGATTTTATTGTGATTAACTTCTTTTAATTGCAGGGGCTTCGTTGACGTTGAGTGAAACGCGCTTTAATTTCAAATAACTAGGTAAGGACATACGACATGACATTAGATACCGACACATCACAAACCATCACACGCGCCGATCTGGCCGAGGCTGTCTACGCGCAAGTGGGTTTATCACGCAATGAATCATCTGATCTGGTTGAACAAATGCTGGATGAAATGATGGATGCGCTGGTGGCTGGTGATAATGTTAAGCTTTCTTCATTCGGCAGTTTCGCCGTGCGTGAAAAAGGCGAGCGTATCGGACGTAACCCAAAAACGGGTGTTGAGGTTGCCATTAAACCACGTAAGGTTTTGGTATTCCGCGCGTCACACGTTCTGAAAGATAAAATTAATAAAGCAACCGAAGCGGCCAAAGCGACATCTGGTAGCGATGGCGGCACACTTTAAATCACACTTAAAACATAAAAGGGCACTTTAATGAGCAATATGAACAACAATCAATCTACCCCAGATTTTCAACATGAAAATGTAGTTGATAAGCCAAAACTTACGTCTGAAGTTCATATTTCTGCGCCGCAAAAGGCAACTAAGCAGACAAAGAAATCAAAAGATGCTTTCCGTACAATCAGTGAAGTTGCTGATAAGCTTGATGTTCAACAACACGTTCTACGCTTTTGGGAAACTAAGTTTTCACAAGTGCGTCCTTTGAAACGTGGCGGCGGTCGTCGTTACTACCGTCCAGAAGATGTTGCGTTGTTAACACGTATTCACCACTTGCTCTACACTGAAGGTTACACCATCAAAGGTGTGCAGAAGTTATTGAAAGAGCAAGGTAAAGCGCAAATGGTTGCGACACAGATCAAAGCCAACGAGACTGGCGTGCAACCTAAAATGCGTGCAAAATTCCAAACGCAACCTGAAGCAACTTCGGCTGAACCAAAAGCATCTATCTCTGATAAGCAACGCGCTGTTCTTGAGATCATGCTAACGGAACTCAAAGCCATGCGTGCGATGATCAACGTCTAAGCTTCCTAAGTTACAATCGGAGTGTGGCGCAGTCTGGTAGCGCACTCGCCTGGGGGGCGAGGGGTCGGAGGTTCAAGTCCTCTCACTCCGACCATT
>JALZUF010000268.1 GCA_023301785.1 Alphaproteobacteria bacterium
GATTTTCCCCGCCGGGATGGCTTTCTCGTGGCCTGATTGCATGTGTCGATCTCGTTCGTCTGTTTTTTATTAAATTTATCTTATTTGTATGTGCCTCGTAGCTAGTGAGTCCCTGATGGGTTCACTTGCTACGAGGCACGATGATACGTAGTGTGCAATTACTGCCGTGTGTCACTAGTTTGGTACGTACCAGAATTTATTCGAGAGACCTATCGAGATACTCAGCTACGAGTTTCCCACCGGTCAATCTAGGACAGGGTCCTAGCCTACACCCGGGTCGAACAGTACCGGCAGGTACGTGATCGCCCAGTTCAGATATAGGCCCCCTTTGCCAGAAGTGCCGTACGTAGCCTAAGCTACCTCACACTTCGTCACGTAGCTCAGAACATGGGACTTGACCATTGTTGCATATATGCTCTCATACTTTGTTTGTCATCAATTTTCATTTTTCCTACTCGATATACTGTTGCGATTAATATCTTCGACTCATTCCCATGTATTGTTGTGTATGTCCACCTTCCTTTATTCTTGTTGTTGCCTGTTTCTTCCATTCTAGTGTTCCATGGTGCTCCTATTACTTGTGATACTCCTCCCGGTTTGTACGTCCCTTCCCATTCTATGTCAGATGTGCATGTTGATATGCATCCTCCACCCCATATCTGGTTTATCGTCCTTTTACATTATTTTGTCCTCCATCTGTTCCAGTCGACATTCGTTTCGCTAAACCCTGCTATTTCCATTTGCCTGTCCTTCATCACTCTCATGGCTGTCTGCCAGTATATGTTAAATTCGCTTGCTTTTATGCCATTGATATTTTGATAGTACAGTCGTAGACTGTTCTCTTCTTTCAATAGTAGGTTGTCTCCGAATCGCTTGTTTTTCTTTCTTTTTCTCGTTTCTGTTTCCCCTGCCGGTTGAAAATAATCTGAGATCTGGTTTTCACCGCCTTGATGTGTATGTTGTCTTGTCATTTCGCTTTACGCAGTGGGCTCCTTCCCCCTGTGCTGTTCCTCTGCTCCTGCTTGCGTTGTTGTTCAGTTAGTGCACTTGCTTGCACTAACTGCATTAACATCCCTTTCATCGATTTTACTTCATCGTGTAGACTTTGTATTTGTTTTGCGTTTATTTCCATTACGAGGTTTATTGCTTCTTTCACGTACTCCTGCATCTCTTCCCTGAGTTTCGCAATTTGTTTGTCCACGTTCTCTGTCAGCTCCTTTCGCATTTGCTCTATGTCCCTTCAAAGTGATTTGCTCATCGTTGACATTTCCGTCTCTCTTGATCCGTCCGGTGTTGCCGTTCTCTCTTGTCTTTCGCTGCGTTGTGGTGTCTGTGTTGTGTTGCTTCCCGGTGATATTCCGTATCCTCTTATGCTGTCGTTTCTCCCGTTCCATGCTGACTGTGTAAGGCTTTTTTTACCATAAGTTATTTCTAGTCGTACTCCCCTTTTGTTTTGACTATATGCTCTCTGACCTGTGTTCCTGTATGCCGCTGGTTCAGGTTGAACCAGCTTTGCAATTCCTGACATGTAGGAAATGTGATGCACGTGTCTTGTTGGTCTTCTTGGTGGGAATAGGTGTTTGACATTCTCCTCCTCTTGTATGCTGCTTTCTTCGTCGCTGAGTATTTCGTCTAATCCTCTCCTTACGCTTGGTAGGTTTCCATGCTGTGTTACGATGTGGTATTTCCCCAAATCGTTACTCCTTGATGTTCTTTCCACTGAGTTTACTCCTTCGATCTCCATTATCTTCTTCCTCAATGTCTTTTCTTCCTCTTCTTTTTTCTCCATCGTCTTCGGTGTAATTCCTAATATCACTACGCTTCTTATCTTCTCAAGATATTGTGTGTTGCTCTTTAGTAAATTCTTGTAATGGTCCGCCGACATCGTTTTTGACATGCCTTGTGGGATAAATATCACATTGATCTTCTTTAGCTTGCTAGCTCTTACGATGGCGTCCTTTATGGAGAGGTTGTACAAAGGGTGAGTGATCACGGCAATTACGTCCATTGTGACCCTACCTGTTCCATTTCCGAACCCTTCCACTCTTGGGTATGAATCGAGTTTGAAGTCATCTCCGCTCGTGCACTTCTTTCCTGTTTGTTTTTCGACCTTGCTTTTCTCTCCCTCCGTCATTACGTTGTATACCTCTTCTTTAATTCTTTTCATTGCGTCTTCCCTCCATATGAGTCTTTATGACAGATGAAACAGGCAACCGATGTCCGCGTGTTCTGTCATTCCGCTCTTGTTGGGGTGGATGAATATCTTTTGATTCATTAGGTATGTGTACACGCTTGTATCGTCCCTTTTGATTTCGCCGAACGCCTTCGTGGTCTTGAGCATCATCGTTATGCTTATCCTTGTATTGCGCATCGTCGTCGATGTTGCGCTTTCGAAGTATTCGTCGTACATTTGCTTCGATGTTGGAAACTCACCCTCCTTTGTGACTACTTGCTTGTTTTTCTCTATCACGATAAGGCTCGGTTCGCTATTCTGCATGATGTTGGTTAGCTTGCTGTGTTCATTGATTATATCGAATCGTTGCTGGTGGTTCTTGATGTTAAACTGAATGCGTACTGGGTATTCCTTCGTTTGACATTTCGTGAC
>JALZUF010000269.1 GCA_023301785.1 Alphaproteobacteria bacterium
TATTAAGAGGAAAAACAATCTGCACCTTAGTTTTTCTTGGAATAAATATCGCTGGTATAGTTGTTTCAGCGTTATTAAGAATAGTTTCTGTCAAGTCTTCTACATTATAAAGTCTTTTAGTAGAGTTATATTTTTCATTATCTTTAACTCCACCAACTATAGCTATTCCTTTAATTCCATTTAAGCCTTTATTATCAAGCCATATAGCATTGGTTTGTATTTCTATAGGAGTTGACTTATCTTTGTTTCTACAATGCAGAGAAGAAGCTTTAATAAAAATACGTTCAGAAGATAAATCTCCACGACTATCGCCTTTTAATATACAATGCGACAATTTCTTTCCTTGAGATATTTCTTTTGGCATTATGTCTGAATATATTAACTCTATTATAAACGGAGTTGCTTTTGCTGAATCAACAAATGCTACGACACCTCTTTCAAGAGTACCAGACATAACAATAGTATTATTATTTATTACTGTAGACTCAACCTTAAACCTACTTTTAATAAAGCCATTATTATTGATTTCATATGCTTCTCTTTTTGACATAGGAAATGGCAATGTATCGCTATATTCTAATTCAGGGTTAGATTCGTTTCCTGATATAGCAGTTGCCGCATGGAAGAAACATACTAACAAAATTAGAATTGTTATTTTAGATGTTAAGTTTAAGGGAGTAGTCATAAGCATTTTATTTTTAATTAACATCATTCAAGATTTCAAGATTATGTTGTTGATTTTGAATTAGAGTATTTAAAACTTCAATATCACTAACAGTGCCATACCATTCTTTTCTAAACTTATTCCACCTAAGACCCAGTGAACGAATCTGATCTCTAATTTCTTTTTCAGGTTGGTTTTCAAAGGTTAGAATGACAGGAGTGAACTTTTGTTGTTCTTCGTTAAAGGCTTTATCGCCTTTTACAACCCAAGCAGCCATAATTTCTTTATTCTCATCAAGTTGATCTTTTAAAGAGAGTAGGGCGCCATATAAAGCATTAGAAGGAAGATGACCTAATTCAGCTTTAGTAATTAAACCACCATTCTCAATTAAATGACGAGTACGAGCTTTACGCTCTTTCAATTTAAGTTTAGTTTCTTCGATACTAAGTCTATGTTTTCTTTGCTCTAATTTCTTTTTTTGTTCTTCTACGTTTTTCATATTCTCTTTATTTATTTCATTAAAACTTAAATCTAATTCTTGAATATATAAATATATTATACACCCCGTAGCCTGCCATACCAAGAAAAAAGTAACTTATCTCTGTATAGAAACATATAAAATAGTATCTAGTAGAAAAAGAATCACAAAGTTATAGCAAATAATACTTTGTATTTTTGTTATACGCATGTTGCATTGTACCAATGCTTGCTTTTTAATAGCAAGTAAGTTAATCTAAATTAGAAATGAATTAATAGACATAAGTAGTTAAATAATGGCAATTCAATATGCAAGATTAAGATACATAAGCAGAAGCAAAGGAATGAATGCTTGCTCACGCAGTGCTTATAATGGAAATCTAAAAATTAGAGATAATAGAATAGGCAAGAACTTTGATTTTTCAAAAAGAAAGACAAATGTCTATCACGAGATATTACTTCCTATACATGCAGATAAAAAATTCAAAGATATTGAATATTTAATGAACGAAGTAGAAATAAAAGAGAGACGTAAAAATAGCCAATTATTAAAAGAATATGTGCTGGCTCTACCAGGAAAAAAAGAAATAAGTTTAAGGCATAAAATCGCTCTAACTAAACTCTTTGTAAGAAAACTAAGACTTATTAAAGAAGGTCTAGCTGTTGTAATAGACATTCATAAACCATCTGAAGATGATATAAATTGGTATAGTAAAATTTTAGTAACAACAAGAAGGTTTTTATATCATGGGTGTTGTTTAGGTAAAAAAGCAAGAGAACTAGATATTCCAGTAAAGGGGGGAAGAAATAATGTATTTGTTCCAAAAGCCCTATCTGTAAATAATGGGAAAATATGGAAAGATATACAGAATTCTTTTTTTAAGTTTCTTGGTTTAGATTTGAAAGTAGACCACATAAATGACATTCCTCAAGATCATATTGGTATTAAAAAATACGGCATATTAGCTGAAGAAAAAAGGTTATTAAAAGGAGCTAATTAATATGGCAATAGGACTTGCAAAACCAAAATATGTAAGTAGAAGCAGTGGTGGTAATGCCTGCTGTAAGAGCGCCTATAATGCAAGAAGTAAAATAATAGATAGTAAAACCGGGGAGGTTTTTAATTGGGTGAAAAGAGATGGGAATGTTTTTCATGAAATAATGTTACCAGAACATGTAGATAAGAAGTTTAAAGATATTTCAGTATTTTCAAATGAAGTAGAGAGAGCAGAAAACCGTAAAGATAGCCAGCTATACGTAGAATGGATATTGGCACTTGCTAAGGATGAAGACGGAGTTGATTTGGAGTTTCGTATAGAAACTGTAAAGGAATTTATAAAAAGAAAGGGTTGGGTAGAAGAAGGTCTAGGTGTTCAGGTTGATATTCATCGTCCTCATGAGGGTGACGTAAATTGGCATGCTCATTTACTGGTTACTACTCGAAGATTTGCAAAAGATGGTAAGGGTTTAGATATTAAAAAAGCAAGAGATTTACAACCAGTAATCATCAATGGAATGGTGCAAAATATTGAGGAGCTACAAGATAGTTTATTAATGAGAGAAATACAGAACGAGCAGTTTAAAGCTCGTGGCATGTCAAATAGGGTTGATTTGCCTGGGGAGTTAACGCAAGAACATATAGGCCCTGTTCGTATGCGCAATATCTTTAATGAAGCAGCCCAGCGTAATGAGGAGAGAAGAGAAGCTGAAATAGAACATCTTGATTCTGGGGTTAGGGTACTAGAGAAAGTCACTAAGCATATGAGTGTATTTGCTAGAGGAGACCTTAGTAGAGCCGTTAAATATATTCCAGATAGAGAGGTAAGGGAAGGGTTAGTAGAAGAGGCTATATCTGATAAATCAATTATACCATTATACACTGAAGAAGGTACTAAGACTAAGTATTTTACTACAACGGATGTTAGAGATGAGGAAAACAAAATACTACGTTTATCTGGCTATGTTGCTAATTTAGAAAATTCTATGTCTGTTGGTGGTAAGATAACTAGGATTGCAAATGAACTAGTAGCAAGTTCTGCAGATGGTTTAACGGATGAGCAGCATAAAGCATTAAATGCCGTGTTGGTTGGTAATTCAGGTTTGCGGGTACTTCGAGGAAGAGCGGGAGCTGGTAAGTCATATGTACTTGGCAGGGCGCATAAGGTTGCTACGATGTCTGGAGTAAATGTAATAGGTCTTGCTCCAACGCATAAGGCTAAGCTCGGTCTTGCTGAATGTGGGTATGAGAGGGTAGATACTGTAAAAGGTATGCTCTTTAAATTAGCCAATGGTCGCTTTGATCTTCCAAAGCATAGTTTGCTTGTAGTAGATGAAGCTGGGATGATTGCTAATGATGATTACAAGGAGCTCTTGCGAGTTGCAGCTACGCGTAAATGTAATGTTGTATTAGCTGGGGATGAGAGGCAATTAGCTTCAGTTTCTCGTGGTGGAATGTTTGAAGTATTTGCAGAAAAGTACGGAAGCAGCACTATATTAGACATACAGAGGCAATCAGGCCAGTGGGGTAAGTCTGTTGCTATGAGTATGTCTGAAGGGCGCGTAGAATCTGCAATATCTATATTAGAAAGCGAGAATCGTATTAAGTGGGATGAGAACTCGCATGCGTCAATGGAGTCTTTAATTAAAGACTGGAATAAGAGTGAATATAATGTTGGTGATAGGCTAATATTAGCAGTGAAAAACAGTGATGTTGCAGCAATTAATCATGGAGTGCGTCAGTATTTAAAACTATCAGGTGATTTAAAGGGCGAAGAGTTTGCGGTTGCTGGTAATCATTATATGCAAGGTGATAGGGTGCTTATTACTAAAACAAACAAAGAGTTAGGATTAGTCAATGGTGATTTGGCAGAAATTACTGCTGTATCTGGCGATAAGTTCACAATCAAATTAGAAGGTAATTCTGTTACCGGTAGTGGAGAAGGAGAGGCTGACTATAGAGAAATATCATTTAATCCATCAGAATATAGTGGCTTTAGACATGGTTATGCAACTACAGTATTTAAAGCTCAAGGAGCGTCTATTAAAGATGTTTTTGTATATCATAATGGGTTTGCAGGTATCAGGAATAGTTACGTTGCTTTGTCTCGTATGGTAGAAGAATTGAAACTGTATGTGAATAAGGAATCTACTGTAAATGTAAATAGTTTGATAAGTCAGCTATCACGTGATGCAGAGGCTGGTAGTTCTTTATCTTATTTGACTGAATCTGAACTTAAATCCAAAGAGCTAAGCAATACACTAGAAAATGATAGTAGGGCTTATGTTAGAGGTATTAACAGATTCATAGACTTTGTAGGCAACACTGCTACGAAGTTAGCTGATAAATATATACCTTCATCTGAATATTATAATTACAAAGAGCCAACGGGGCGTTATGAGTCTGTAGAAAAGGTAATTGATAAAACTTACTCTGAAGTAGAAAATCAAAATGTTTTGGAAGAGAAGTTGGTAGTAGGTGGGAATAGCCATAATATCTCTCATGGACAAGAAGCAGGAAAGGCGGAGATTAGTCAGGTTGGTCATGATATATTGAATAGTTTGACCCAGAAAAATTCTGGTAGTGAGAATAGTACTATATCCACTATGGGTAGTTCTAATAACTGGAAATCTAAAGAATCATCCAAAACAAGGTTCTATCGTAATGCTGATAGGATGAAGGCAATTAAGCATTATGCAGCTCAAAAAGAAGAGTGGGCAAGAGAATATGAACAGTTGAAGTCTGAAGTTAAGTTCAAAGCTGAATATATAGCAAGAGATTTACTAGGTGAGCCAAACAAGAAACTATCAAATGGTAGGAACTTGCGATACGGCGAGCATGGAAAGATCATAGTATGCATTACTGGTGAAAAAGCTGGTACTTGGTATGATTTTAGTAGAAGTGAAGGTGGAGATATGTTTGCTTTGGTTCAAGAAAAGCAAGGGTACGATTTTAAACAAGCTTCTGATTATTTAAGAAGCAGTGTTGGCATGAGTGTATCTTCTAGCACCAGGGCAGGACTTAAGCTAGTAGATAATCATAGAGAAAAAGACAGGCTTGAGTCTATTGCTAAAGATCGAAGAGAGCAGGAGAAACAAGACAAGGCAAAAGCTGTATATGTAGATAAATTACAGGGAAGAGCCAAAGATATAGGTGATAGATCTGTTGCTCATAGATACTTAAGTAAAACTAGGGGAATAAATGTTGATTTAGGTGATTCTATTAAAACAGCTGGTATATATGATCGTCAAGATAAGTTATATAGGCCAGCTTTAGTGGCTTTTGCCAAAGATGCTAAAGGTAGAGTTACAGGTGGTCAACAAATTCTGCTTGATAGAAAAACAAATAGTAAAGCTGATATTGCGGTGCCTAAGAAATCGTTTGGAAAGATAGCAGGTTCTTTTGTAGATCTTGGTGGAAGCATTAATGATAAATCGAATGTAGGTCAGGCAAAAGCCGATCAGAGTATTACAATAATAGCAGAAGGCGTGGAAACTGGATTATCGATAAAGCAGTCAATGCGTGAGCATAGTAATATAAAAAATATAATTTCTGGAACTAAGACGCTATGCTCACTAGGTATAAGTAATATCAAAAACTATCAGCCAAAGCTAGGAGAAAAAATAATAATTGCAGCGGATAATGATGGTAAGAGTTCAAATACTGCCAAGACCATAGAAAGCGCAAAGTTAGCTCTTGAAGGTAAGGGTGCATTTGTAGAAATTGTCAGGCCAGAAATAGAAGGTGATTTTAATGATATTCTGCAAGATAAACAAAATGGTGGTACTAGAGAAATAGCCAAGGTATTTAGTGGGGCTATAGCAAAGCACTCAGCGGTAACATTAGATGCATATTTTAGTAGTCATGATTTATCAACAAAGCTGGATGAAGTGGATAAATCTAATTTAGAGATAATACAAAAACATAATGTATCTGAGCAAACAATAGTAGATGCATATCGTAAGGGAGATATATATGGCAAAATTGAGTTGGATAAAACAAGGAAGAATTTTGAAGCAGAGCAATCCAAGCTGAATATAGCAAAAGGTTTTGCAGCTGATAATAAAGCGGTGATCGATGAGGCTAAGAGGTTTGGGTATGCCGTAGATAATTCAGAGACTATTAGATCTTTGGTTGGTATGGACATGCGCGCATCTGCTAAACATATTCAAGATATACGTAACGATGCTGTAGAAGACTATTTTAATGCCAACCTTAAAAACTTTGCAGACAAGCAGCGCACTATTGTTTTTGAGGGGCAAAAAGAGTTGATCAGCAAAGAACAAACCTTCTTAAAGGAAGCTTACGAATTGTCGGATGCGAAAGATCGTTGCTTTGACTATGGGAATAGTAGGCATCTGCTATATTCTGGAAAGTCGCTAAGCGAGAATCCAGAAAAACTAGATGAGTTCTTTAAGCAGTGCCAAACCATTAAAGACAACAATATTATGTCTGATTATGACGTAGCTAAGCTAATGGTATTCTCGCAGAATATAGGAACTCTATTGCAAGAGGCTGCTATGACGATCGAAATATACAATTTAAAAACCATTCCAGAAGACTTAGCTCAGATAAGAAGCAAAGCCGAATCTATAGAAGGAGTATTTGCGACTATAGAAAAAGAACAGAACCACCTTGCTAATCAGCATGGAAATATAGAACACCTTGACTTTGAAAAAGAAGAATTATCCAAATGTGAAGTAGCATATAGACAAAGAGAGGATAATAGTCTCGATGATTTAAAGGATATTGCAAATCAAGCTCTAACAAGCGGAGCAAAAAGCAAGGAAGAGCTGCTTGTTGATTTACAGCAAGTAACTGACCTACAAGCAGGCCATACAAAGCTAGATAAGGACATAGAGAGTCACAATATCAGCAGCACTCTTAATAGATTCAAAGATGCGAAGCAATCAGCGAAGACAGTTGACACTATGCTGGGTATTATTAACAAAGAGCAGAAGTTCTTAAGCAGCCTGCATGGAAATATCAAATATCCAGAAGATCAATCAAAGGCTCTAATTGATAAATGTGCATTGGCTCATAAGCAGCAAGAGGGCAATAACCTTGATGATTTAAAAGATATTGCAAATCAAGCTCTAACAAGCGGAGCAAAAAGCCAGAAAGAGTTGCTTATTGATCTACAACAAATCACTGACTTAAAAGCAAGCCATACAAAGCTAGATAAGGACATAGAGAATCACCATATCAGCAGCACTCTTAATGAGTTTAAAGATGCGAAGCAATCAGCGAGGACAGTTGATAGTATGCTGGGTATTATCAACAAAGAACAGAAGTTCTTAAGTGAATTACATGGCAATATCAAATATCCAGAAGATCAATCAAATGCTCTAATTAACAAATGTGCATTGGCTCATAAGCAAATAAAAGATAACAGCTTTGATAATTTGAATAAGGCTCTCAACACAATAGGCAAAACAAACTTTGCCGATCAAAACACGGTCTTTAATATTGTTAAAAAATCCAGTGATCCAGCAGAAGCTCACAAAAATCTAATAACAGCATATCACGATCATTTCATGGGCAGGGTGCATAAGGGCTTACATCATATAGAGGAAAGTGGCCGTATAAAGTTTGATAATCAAGAGTTCCATTGCCCGCTGAAGCTAGTGCAGCACATAACAGATACGCATAATCATGAATATGCTCCTCATAAAGAAATGCAGCAACTTCATAACAAAATACAAGAGCAGCATAAAGCAGCAGAGATGCATAAAGAGCTAGAGCTTAGCATGTGATGCACAAAGAGAAAAACATGAGCTAGCAATAAGGGGTTCTTTGCGTTAACGGGCGAATTTTTTCACAAGGTAGCTCAACACCATAGTTTAAGCGGTCTACAAAGGGTGTAGTGTTTTTAAAAATAAC
>JALZUF010000270.1 GCA_023301785.1 Alphaproteobacteria bacterium
GAGGTGGCAATCAGCAAAACCGTTGGGAAGGTTGAAAATTCTAACGGTTTTTGAATTGATAAAATCAGCATCATGATGAAGACACTGAAAAGGATCGAAATGGAGAGCCCCATATCCAACATCCATGTGGGAATAGGGATCAACATGAAGACAAGGATAAGAATAATGCCGAGCGCCAACACCACGTCGCCACGTAAAATACCGCCTAAGGCGGAGCGCGCCTGTGAGTTGCCTTCTGCGCGGAAATTTGCGCCAAAGAATCCAGAGCCATTTGATGGAGGTGTATCAGACATTGGTAAGGTTACTCATAAGATTTTCTTAAGGCAGAGTCCTGCCGTTTACGGCCATGACGACCTTTTTGTATTGTACTGTTTGTGGCTTCTTTCGTAAACATATTTGACGAGGCTTATACGCTTTCATGGTATAATCTTTGTCATATTGATTCATGGTGATAACTAGGGGCTCTTAAAATGAAAAAATTTGGTTTAATTACAGTTGCTTGTAGCGTTCTTTTTATAAGTGGCTGTGACCATTATAACACGATAATGGCAAGCCTTGATGCGCCAAAAGATCAAATTTTAGCTATATCCCCTGCCTCAGGTAGTGAAATGACGTTTCGTAACCACCTTGCGCGGGAATATTATCAGTTGGCGGAGCATGAAAAAAACGTGACCATGGATTATCGAGCGGTAAAACGCTATGAGAATAAAATTGAGTTATTGTCAGAGAATAAGATGCCTGACTTAGGTACGCCAAAGAAGTTTGATTTGGATGATGCGGAACGTTCAAATTTAAAAACGGCACGTAGCGAATTAATGAATGCGCTTAAGAGTTATCGCTATGTTGAAAATCGGGAACCGCTTGCGAAGGCTTTCTCATCATATGATTGTTGGCTTGATGAAGCTGAGGAAAGTACGTTTGGCAAACCGATGGGTGATTGTAAAACAAACTTTAGACAAGCAATGAATAGTCTTGTTGTGCCATATCAATATGTTGAAGATGACGAGTATTATGAAGAAGATGACTTTTTTGATTTTGCACTTTAAGATATTTTAATTGACATAACTATTGACATTTAGATTTAAGTTCCTTATTATGCACTAGATTTTAAAAATAAGGACACGAACATGACGCAACCTATGGCCGCAAATTCAAACGCAAAATTACCAAATGTGACACCGACAAAAACAGATATGCTTGTTGGTGCATTGCAAGGTGATGTTTTGTTAACGAAGTTTGCAGCAAAAGGCCGCGCGTATCAAAGAGTTCTTAAAGAAAATGATCCTGTTGCAGTTGCAAAAGACAATGCAAACCCAACCGAGATGGATCGTGCCGCAGGGACAATGATTGGTTTAACGACGGCTTATGCAATTACAGATGTTATAAATAACAAAATTGGTTTGAATGAATTGGTAAATACCGTTTCAGAGAGCTTGCAACAACCTGGTTGGGTTGCGGCAACAGCGATTGCGGTTTCAACGTTGTCAGCGGCGGTTGGTGTTGGTAAGTGGGCAATGACAAAATCGGCGTCTCTACGCCCTAATGCAAATATGCCTGATATTAAAAATTTTAAAGACGTATCACGAAATGGTTTTGAAAAAGCGATTGGCGGTGTTGTTGGTGTTGTAAATTACGGCGTTGCGGCATTTGCGATAAGTGGTCTTGCCGCGCAACTTACGGACAATCCAGAATTTCAAGGTGTAACGGGAACGGTTGCTGGTTTAACGGCGATGGTGACATCGTTTCGATCCGTATCATGGGGCGCCGCGATCCGCCGTGAAGAGCGCGTTGAAAGAAATAACACTTCGACAGGTCCGAAATTAGGTCAAGGTTGAGCTTAGGCTTAAACTAAGACTAGATTAAACTTAGCCAGCACTAGCGATATCATCGCCATCATCTTTATATTGATTAAGTTTGTTCCGTAAGGTGCGAATTGAAATACCGAGTATTTTCGCTGCGTGCGTACGATTGCCAAGGCAATGATCAACAGTGTTCACGATCATCTCGCGCTCAACTTCTGATATTGTCTTACCAATTAGATTCTCAACGCCTTCTGCATTTTGCACAGCGTCAGGCGAAGCACCAGCAGAGCCAACACCAGCAGGATCGGGGGCATTGGCGGGAGTTGCAGGTGCCGTTGCAGTAGTTTGGTTAAACTCGCTTTCGCTTAAGAAGACGGCATCGGCTTCGATTTCATCTTCAGCGGACATTAGTAAAGCGCGGTGGATTGTGTTTTCAAGTTCGCGAATATTACCGCGCCAGCCATAGGCCATGAGTTTATCTTGCGCAGGTTTTGAGAGTTCTTTTTTCTCAATACCGTTTTCTTCAGAGAATTTACCAACAAAGAATTTTGCCAGCTCCATGATATCGGCAGGACGCTCACGTAACGCGGGTAAGCGCACGTTAACGACGTTTAACCGGAAGTATAAGTCTTCCCTGAACTCGCCTTTTGAAACAGATTTCTCAAGGTCACGGTTGGACGTGGCGATGATACGTGTATCAACTTTGACTTCTTCGTTTGAACCAATGCGTGTGACTTTCTTTTCTTGGATTGCGCGGAGTAATTTTGCTTGTAGGAGCGGGTGCATTTCTGACACCTCGTCTAGCAATATTGTCCCGCCGTTGGCTTCTTCAAATTTACCAATACGTCTAGCGTTAGCCCCTGTAAACGCGCCTTTTTCATGGCCGAACAATTCGGACTCAAGGAGGTTTTCAGGAATAGCGGCACAGTTAACGGCAATAAACGGGCCGTCTTTACGTTTTGATTTACGGTGGATGAAGCTAGACATGACTTCTTTACCTGTTCCGCTTTCGCCCGTAATTAAAACGGTGGCTTCGGAAGGGGCAATCTTTTCAGCCAGTTGCATGACGCTCTTCATGGCAGGATCGCTGGCGATCATTGTGTTTGTTTCTTGAGTCACGGCCTCAAGGACGGCGGCGATTAATTCTGCATCAGGAGGGAGCGGTATGTATTCTTTTGCGCCGGCCTCAATAGCTTTCACTGCATCGCGTGCACTTGTGCCAATACCACAGGCAACAACAGGAACAAAGATACGTTCGGCTTCTAGGTCTTCAACAAGTTTACCAATTTTCTGTTTGACGTCGCACATAACAACGTCGGCACCTTTACCATTGCGCAAAGCACCGATGGCTTCAATGATATCTTCACAGTGGATGACTTTTGCTCCACGTTGCAGGGCAATTTTACCAGCAGTGCTGATGTGACCTTCTAGTTGTCCAACAATCATTAAACGCATTTTATTACTTTCTTATCTTAATCAAAGTATGAGATATGCTCGCTTGGAGGGAGCTCACTGTTGAGGAGCATTTCTAAGCGGCGTGGGTTATCTTGACGGGCAATGGATGACATTGCGATCATTATTAA
>JALZUF010000271.1 GCA_023301785.1 Alphaproteobacteria bacterium
TGTATGGATATGCTGTACGTTTAGTGAGCATAGCTATACATCTGTCTCGTCTATGTATATTTTATATAGATCATTGGATCGGTGTTTGTATGTATGTACTACTGTAACTACATCGGCTTTCAAATATATAAGTCAGTCTAGTAAGAACAACCTGAGCGTGTGGTTTATTCACTAAACATGGCGCAGTTTCTAGTCTTAATTATTTAGAAAATTAAAAGAGTTTACGCTTCTATAAAAGTTCAAAATGGCGGCTTGTGATACTGGTTATGCTGAGCTTCCGGACAATATGTCGCAGGCCGAGGCTCTGCGGAAGTATTCTGCACATAAAAAGTGGGTTGACAGATACATTGAAAAGTTCACGAAGCTGTTTCCTATGTTGGAGAAGACTTACGACCGCAGAACGGACAAAAAGATTGAAGAAATGGTCACGAAGGCGGAAAACGAGGTGGCTGTTCTCTCTCAAATCACTGAATTCCTAAAACAAATGAAATTTAACAAAGTGGAAGAACATGAGCAGGAAGTTGAGATCCTGGAAACAAGAATGGTCCAGTTATGGGACAAGTACAACGATTCTTGTCATAAAAGGGCAACGCAGGCGGGCAGGGCTGGTGCGGCAGCCCCTGCTGCGGCTCCAGCGGCTGGTGGAAATACTCCCACTTTAAAACTTGTCGCTGAATTGAAACCGGAGACATTAAGTCACGATGCTTCGGCCGGCAATATGCGCATTTGGATCAGGAAATTCGAGGCATACTACCACGCATCAGCTATGCACCTTGCGCGCAATGCAGTTCAACATGCATACTTCTTGAACTGCCTCGATAGTGAGCTTTCCTTACGCATGGACAGCTTAATTCAAGTTCAAACGCCTGTGCTGGGACAGCTTTCTTGCATGTCTTTGTTGCAGTCGGTTTTTCAGCAGAAATACCCGCTTATGCTGCGGAGGAAACAATTTTTCCAAATGCAACAGCAGCCCGGCCAAGATGAGCGCACTTTCTTGGAGAGCTTGAAGTCAGCTGCCAATGAGGCAGACATAGAGGGGATGGATGTCCAAGACGCTCTCTGCTTGACTCTTGTTTCCGGCCTGCGTGATTTGCGCTTAAAGGAAAAATTGAGCGAGATTGAAACTCCGACCCTGCATGCATTTTCTGTGCTAGTTGATGCACACATGCACTCGCGAGCTACGGCTGGCGAAGCTGCAGCTGTCGGTAACAAGAGTTCTCCGTACCAGCAAGGAAAGAAGAACCCAAACAAAAGGGGGGGGAACAATAACAATAACAATCAACGTCCCGGCATTTCAGATGCGGAGAAAAAGAGAAGAGAAATTATGAAAGGAAAGTGCTTTCGTTGCGGCAAAAGTGATCATTTTGCCAACGTGTGCACCGTGCCTAAGGATGTTAAATGCCACAAATGCAATAACACCGGGCACACGCAGGCTGCATGTGTTAAATCCCAGGGACAGGCTAGGAACACGGAAGAGAATCCTAGTCTGGCTATTGAATATGATCAATCTCCGGGATATGCTCAGAATGCTGATTATGCTCAAGCATCACTGGCAGTTGCCCAATACACTGGTTTCCCAAATCATTCTCGACCAACACCACCAGTCTTGTTATGACTAGGCCCAGTCAAACAAGAAAAGAGCAGTCTAATGGTTAGCTGCTGCCCGGATACAGGGGCAACCCAATCAGTCTTAAGTGAAAGGATTGCTCGGCAGGCAAATTTAGAGTTTTTGCAGCCGAGAATTAGCATGGTGGGACTGACTGGACATGGTGTGAATGTCATTGCCGAAGCAGATGTCATTCTAACCTATGATGGAATTCGTCACCGTACTTCAGTGCTTATTGCAGACAATATAGGTGACACAATGCTTGTGGCATGGCATGATCTACAAGATTTGGACATCATCACTAGGAATTTTCCTGCTAGAATTCGTTCTGTGACCCCAAGTTTGACAATGTTGAAGCAAATGGCTTCCCAGCTTATGGGTGAATTTCCTTCTGTTTTCAAGGACGAATTGAGTGAATCGCCTATGAACGTTCCAGAGATGAAAATCTATTTGACGGAGAAGAATGTTCCGTTCCGTGTGTCAACAGCTCGTCAAGTACCTTTGCGGTTTCAGGAAGCTGCAGATAAGGCTGTTTCAGATTTGTTGGCAGCAAAGGTCATCACCAGGGAAGTGGAACCTCAGCCGTGGTGTGCTCCGGGGTTCTGGGTTCCAAAGCCAGACGGGAAACGTGTCCGTTTGGTAACTGATTACACTAAGTTGAATCAGTTTGTTCGTCGGCCAGTGCATCCTTTTCCCTCTGTAAAAGACATTGTGCAATCTATCCCTGCCGGTACCCAGTTTTTCGCTAAAATGGATGCCGTGCATGGATATTTTCAGCTGGCGCTGGACGAGGAGTCATCAAAGTTAACGACATTTTTGTTGCCTTCTGGACGATACCGATATCTGCGTGCTCCCATGGGACTGAGTTGCTCTTCAGACGAGTGGTGCAGACATTCTGATCGAGCTATTGAGGGCTTAGCATTCGCCAGGAAGATCGTGGACGACATATTGGTGTGGTCTAACACCCTACCACTTCTGCATGAAAGGATAAAGATCATTGCGGCTAGGTGTGCCGATTTGAATATCATCCTGAGCCGCAAAAAGTTTGAAATGGGACCGGAACTTTCTTTTGCTGGCCTCATCTTGAACAGCACAGGGGTTAAGCCAGACCCTTTGCGGATCGTGGCTTTGACTGATTTTCCTGCTCCCACAGACGTGACTGGTGTTCGGTCATTTCTGGGTCTTGCCAACCAGTTGGCTGGCTTTGTGCCTGACTTTGCTCATATGACGGTAAAGTTGAGGGCACTTACTGCTAAGAAGAATGCCTTTATTTGGCTAGAGGAGCACCAAAAAGAGTTCGAGACTGTCAAGCGGTTGCTCACCAGTGACATGGTTGTCACACATTTTAATCCCTTGCTGCCTGTTACTGTGCTGACTGACGCATCCCGTCTTCATGGTTTGGGTTTTGCAATGGGACATTACGTGGGAACTCCTAGTCGTTTTCGTCTGGTTTGTTGTGGTTCTCGCTCATTGACACCCACTCAACAACGCTACGCAACAATTGAATTGGAGTGTTTAGCTGTTCACTTTGCAATTACCAAGTGTTCTTTCTACCTCAAGGGTGCTAATTCTTTCACTGTTGCTACGGACCATAAGCCTTTGGAAGGTATTTTTCAGAAAGAGCTTTTTGGCATTGGCAATCCCAGGTTGCAAAGAATCCGTGAAAAGCTGATAGAATACAGTTTTGTCACAAGATGGGTGCCCGGCAAGAACCATCACATCGCAGATGCGTTGTCCAGGGCTCCTTTGTTTGCTCCGGAGGAGGATGATGACATGGTGATCGATACTGCCAGAGTGTGTCTTGCTCGAACTGTGGATAGAAATAACGAGTTGACGGCAGTTTTGGATTCTGTGGATTCGGATTATATCCAATTTCGACATGATGTTCTAGAGGGAACCTGCAAAAGTGAATATGCACGTCTAATGAAGGCCGTGATGTCTCAACTTTCAGTCGACGACGAACTTGTGTATCTAGACGCTAAGCGCATAGTGATGCCAAGAAAGGCTGTGGTGAAAATCCTTAAGTTGGTCCATGTCAGCCATATAGGAGTTAACAAAACTTATGACTTGTGTCGCTCTCTCTATTTTTGGCCTGGCATGCTAAACGACATCAAGCAGATGATTGCTCAATGTCGACCTTGCAGCATTCATCGACCTTCTCTGCCTAAAAATCCTCGTGTCACCAATCCTCCTTCAGACTATATGGGTCCCCCAATGTGCCACGTTGGTTTGGATTTATTCGATTTTGGTGGGCAGAAACACTTGATATGTGTCGACCAGTGGAGCGGCTATCCGCTCTTTGCTACCCTGTCTTCCCAAACTTCAGCTGCAGTTATAAAGCAGCTTCATTCATGGTTTAACACCTTAGGCTGGCCAAAGTCTTTGAGAGTTGATGGTGGGCCCCAGTTTCGGAGTGCATTCATCGAATTCTGTGCTAAGAATTCGATTGTGCATGAGCGTTCTGCCCCGTATAACCCACGTTCAAACGGCTTGGCAGAATCAGCTGTTAAGGTTGTAAAATCTATCCTATTGAAGTGTCTGGGGGAGAAAAGTGACGTTCAACGTGCTCTGTACGAGTGGAGAAATGCTCCGCGCGCACACGGCTATTCGCCTGCCCAACTTCTTTTTGGCAGGAGTCAGAAGATGCTGCTTCCCCAGCCAGACAGTGCTTTTCAACAAGTGAGTTTCGAAGAAGCAGCTGTGGCTAAGGATAAGCAATTTGCCGGCCAGGAGGAGCATTACAACCGGGACAAGGTTGATTTAGAGCTTCTCCAGCCGGGTCAACTAGTGCGTGTGCAGTCGGAGAAAGACAAGACATGGGAGAGTGTGGGTACGGTGGTGGAAATAAGGCCTGATCAATTGTCCTACCTTGTAGACCTAAATGGCTTGGTGTCTATTAGATGCCGCTCTATGCTGCGGCCGAAGACTGACTTTGATCAAGGTCAATCTTCAGATCCAATTTCGGTGGGAGTTTCAAATAAGGAAAATGTGCCTACTCAGCCCAATTCTCCAAGACGTTCATCGCGTATTGCGAATCAAAAGGAAGTCAAAGTGCAGAAAGAAAGACAAGGTGAACAATGTGCGGTTCTCAAGAAGACGACGACAGCAGGGCTGAATACAAGAAGTGGCGGAAGCACTTTAACACATATAATGATGAGTCCCACGACAGGACAATCAGCCAGACCGCAGGAGGGTTCTCCCTCGTTAATGTCCAATGGGCGTCCTTTGCCACCGGGGCAACCGCCATTGTCGTGGTTGCACTCTTCCTTTTCTTCCTTCTCTTGTGCATCTGGTGCAGGTGGAGGACAGCCAAGCAGAAGCGCGGTAGGCACACCGAGCTCCTTCGGGTCATGTCGGCCAGGGCCGGCCTTATTCCCGAGACCCAGCAGCCAGCCATTGGTCAGTCAGCCGGTGGCGTGTCGGACACAGGTGCTACCTTGTCCCGGGCAGGTGCCATTGATTCCCAGCCCCCAGGCTTCAATGATGGGCGGCGGTTTGCCAGCCCGTCAGGTAATCTCTACCAGGGGGGGGACCCTGCCTTGCTTGCCATTGCCGCGGCCCGGCATTATTCGCCCCAGTTTCCTCCCCTCGTCTACGGTGGGGGCTATGCCGGTTCAGACGGCATTCCAGCCTCTTATCCAGAGATCAGCTACCATGGTGGGCAGCGGTCCATTACCTACCATAGGCGTCCGGCAATCTTGTCATCCCGGTTTGAGGAAATCAGGGATGAATCTCCCCCTCGTCGCTCCCGGGCCAGGTCTAATTACCGGCGTTCAGTCAACGTCGGTTTCGAGGACGAGGAAGAATGCCGCCGCCCAGCTGGGAGTAGGCAGCAAAGTCGACAGTCGTCGCCGGAGAGGAGGGCCTCTCCCGAAAGAAGATCTCCCGAAAGAAGATCTCCCGAAAGAAAGCCAAAGACCGGAGTGTATTCTGACTAGTAGAGTGCAAAGTCAAAAGCAAGTGGTGCCAAAGATGTCTTTGGCACAATTTAATGCTACTACTTCGTCAGTTCCCGGCAATGTATTCTCCATGAAAGTGAGATTTTAGTGCTTAAGTTGTTTTTGTTGCTTCATGTGAAATCTTTTTTAGACTATTATTGCTTTCTTTTCGGTCCGTGATGTACTCTGACCGACGTTCCATTTTTGGTTCCAATGTTACCCAACTATTTTTGGGGCATCTCTGGGTCATCCAGATTCTTTTGGGTGTTTCAGTTTTTTCGAATTAATTTTTAAATTTTTCAAATTTTTGATTTTGTGTTTTTTAGATTATGTCGTTGGTTAACGTATAATCTCGGGGGAGGTGTATGGATATGCTGTACGTTTAGTGAGCATAGCTATACATCTGTCTCGTCTATGTATATTTTATATAGATCATTGGATCGGTGTTTGTATGTATGTAC
>JALZUF010000272.1 GCA_023301785.1 Alphaproteobacteria bacterium
TAAATCAAGTAAGTTACCGATTTTATTGTTTAATTCGGCACGTTCCACAACCATATCCACCATACCATGCTCAAGTAAATACTCGGCTGTTTGGAAATCATCAGGTAATGTTTCACGAACCGTTTCTTCAATAACGCGGCGACCCGCAAAACCAATCGTTGCGCCTGGCTCTGCGATATGAATATCACCAACCATCGCAAAAGACGCGCTAACGCCTCCTGTTGTTGGGTTTGCCAGCATAACGATATAAGGCAGACCTTCTTCTTTCACCATATCCACGGCAATAATCGTACGTGGCATTTGCATCAATGACAACATACCTTCTTGCATACGTGCGCCGCCAGATGATGGGATAATAATAAGTGCTGCTTTTTTCTTAATCGCTGTTTCTGCGGCGTGGACAATACCTTCACCCACGGCCGTACCCATTGATCCACCCATAAAGGCGAAATTAAAGGCGGCAATAACAGTATTTTGACCACCAATTTTACCAACACCAATCGAAAGAGCATCTTTCTCTTTTGTTTTGGCTTTGGTGTCTTTTAGGCGGTCGGCGTACTTCTTTTTATCTTTAAATTTTAATGGATCATGTGGCACAGATGGAATTTCAACTTTGCTAAATGCACCATCATCAAACATGATCTCAAGACGTTTATCCACACTAATAGGCATGTGATGCGTACAGTGGTAACAAACTTGTTTATTCGCTGTTAGTTCTTTTTGGAATAACATACCTTCACATTTAGGGCATTTTTGCCATAAGTTGTCTGGGACATCTTTTTGATCTTTAACCAAAGATCTAATGCTCGGGCGAATAATATCACTTAACCAATTCATGTTTTTGTCATTTCCATTTGTTACGCGTTAAGCCATTGTTTTAGCGCATATTAGGGGGTAAAGGCAAAGAATTTGTCTTTAAATCGCGTTTTTAAGGGCGGATATCTGTGAAGAAAGCAGGGCGGTTAAGTCGTTAGCACCCATATTTTTATTATGATTTTCTTTAATATTCTCAACAACTGCCGAACCCACAACAACGGCATCGGCTATTTTAGCCATATTCGCTGCATCTTCTGGAGTTTTTATGCCAAATCCAACCGCAACTGGCAGATTACATTTGCTCTTAATATCCTGAATATGAGCGCCCACTTGGTCGATATTGGCGCTTTTTGTCCCTGTTACACCCGCGATGGAAACATAATAAAGGAAGCCACTCGCATTTTGAATGACAGTATCAAGGCGTGATCCTACTGTCGTTGGTGTAACTAACTTGATGAAGTCTAATCCTGCCTTTTGTGCAGGAATTCTTAGCTCTTCATCTTCTTCTGGTGGTAAGTCCACCACGATAAGGCCGTCTGCGCCAGCTGCCACGGCGGCTTCAACAAACTTATCGCATCCATATTTATAGATAGGGTTAAAATATCCCATCAAAATAACAGGCGTGTCATTATTGTCTTTTCTAAACTCAGACAGCATATCCAATGTGCCCTGCAGGCTCATGCCATTTGCAAGCGCCTGAAGTGAGCTGTCCTGAATTGTTGGGCCATCTGCCATAGGGTCGGTAAACGGTATGCCTAATTCAATGAGGTCTGCTCCATTGGCAGGCAGATTTTTTAAGATCTCCAAGCTGGTTGGCGTATCGGGATATCCTGCGGTCATAAAAATATTCAACGCCTTCGCGCCGTTTAGCTTTTCAAATGTCTTTTCTATTCTGCTCATATTAAATCTCCATCCCCAATTTTTCAGCGACTGTGAAAATATCTTTATCACCGCGACCGCAAAGGTTCATGACCAAAATATGATCTTTGGGCAAGTCGCCCGCCATTTTCATGACATGGGCAAAGGCGTGTGACGGCTCAAGCGCTGGGATGATACCTTCTAATTTAGACAATAATTGAAAGGCTTCTAACGCTTCATCATCGGTAACACTGACGTAATTTACGCGTTTTATATCATGCAAGAATGAATGCTCTGGGCCAATGCCGGGATAATCAAGACCCGCAGAAATACTGTGTGCTTCTTGAATTTGACCATCACTATCTTGCAGGAAGTACGAGCGCATACCATGTAAAATACCGGCACTACCGCCATTTAAACTGGCGGCGTGTTTATCTGTATCAACGCCATGCCCTGCGGCTTCAACGCCAAACATCTGTACGTCCGTGTCATCAAGGAACGGATGGAACAGCCCCATCGCATTTGATCCGCCACCAATACAGGCAACCAATGAATCAGGAAGGCGGCCTTCGCGCTCCATCATTTGCTCACGTGTTTCTTTACCGATAACGCTTTGAAAATCACGTACCATCTCTGGGTACGGGTGCGGCCCTGCGACCGTGCCGATTAAGTAATAAGTATCGTCAACGTTGGCAACCCAGTGGCGTAACGCTTCGTTCATCGCGTCTTTTAAGGTGCCTGATCCTGATGTCACGGGAATAACTTCCGCGCCTAATAATTTCATGCGGAAGACATTCGGGCTTTGACGTTCAACATCTTCTGCGCCCATGAAAACGGTACAGGGCATATCAAACAACGCACAAACTGTGGCTGTGGCCACACCATGTTGACCTGCACCTGTTTCGGCGATAATACGTTTTTTACCCATGCGTCTGGCAACTAGGATTTGGCCAAGGCAGTGGTTAATTTTGTGTGCACCAGTGTGGTTCAACTCATCACGTTTAAAATAAATCTTTGCGCCGCCTAAATGCTTTGTTGTCGCTTCTGCATAATAAAGCGGAGAAGGGCGACCAACATAATCACGCGCCAATTCATCAAACTGCGCCCAAAAAGCATCATCTTCGCGGGCGGCATGCCATGCTTGCTCAACTTCTAAGATTAACGGCATCAAGGTCTCGGCGACATAACGTCCGCCATATAAACCAAAATGACCATTTTCGTCTGGGCCACTGCGTAGGGAGTTTGCCAAAGGGGTGTTTAAGTTTTTATCTGCGCTCATATTCTTAGTCCTATTGCTTAAGGCTCTATGTTATGCCTTTTTTGCAGCATAAAGAAAAGAGCGAATTTTATCGGC
>JALZUF010000273.1 GCA_023301785.1 Alphaproteobacteria bacterium
CCCAAACCTTGCACCAGCTTCGTGGGCTGATTGATCACACCGCACGCTTGCTTACGCTCTAAAAACGGCACATCAGAAAGCTGCTCGGGACCAGCCACCGCATGAAAAGCACACGGCAATTCAACTCCACTATTATTTGTACAAGTAGATAAAAAGGCATTAACACCCACGTTGTTTAATACATCAGGTCTATAAAACGATGTCGGTCCACCACTAAATCCTGGATATAGCTCACACGTTGTTATGAGACCGTTATTATTACCAACGTTTATTATTGGGCAATTCCTATGCGTAGATAAGCCGAGTTTATCACCCGCATATCCAGCCGATTCCAAAGCAAACATATTGCCGTAATAGTTATCCAAATCCATTGGGTAAAACATAGCAGGTTTAACATTTATAGGAACACTTGACCTTGGTATCCTTATGAAGGCTATATCATCTTCAGCTGAATTTTTGTAATTAGGATCAATCCATAAAGCACTCTCACGCAATACATCTATAGTATAAGTTTCAACCTGCTTGCTTGCTGCATTTAAGAATGTACCTATTAAGAAAATTTCATTCCACACATACTCATCTTGCTTGTTGTCAAAACAATGTGCGGCAGTCGTTACAACATAATCATCATTTTCTATTTTGTAACCAAACACCTCCGATATGGTACCGCCACAATTACCAGTCCCCCCTGTACCCGTAAAATGAACAACAGGATCATATTGTTTTTCATCAGATTTAACCGTAGTTCGAAAATCCCTAGAATTTAGTAAATCAAATTTCCGTGCCTCTGGTACTTCTTTTTTACCGAGGAAAACATATATAGGTTTCTGCTTGATTGGCGCAACGAAAGGTTTAATGGGTTCAGGATATGGAATACTACTGGAATCAAAAGGTTCGACTGGGTCAATAGGCACTGGGTAAGGAATATCTTTATATGGCGCATTACTCCCACACCCAGCAAGAAAAGCAAGCGGTATAACCTTTGCCATTGCCCGTGACGTAACAGACTTATTAAACACATTAAATAAACTCATGGATGGTAACATACACACAGAGTAAATTATGTCAACTAACGGACCCTTAAATATATATAAAAAAACCGCTCTTTAAAGCGGCTCTATACGTTCTGTTATTATGCAGGTTTCCAGTTCAGAAAACGTCCCCCCATGGATTCGTTGCCTACTCCTTTACTTGCTTGATGCGTCACTTCAACAATTCCAGCCACAGCATCAGAAAAATTAGTCTGAGAAAGGTCTACATTTGCCCCCATAAGGCTGATGTTTCTTTTAATATCGGGTCTAAAATGCTGTTCCTTTGTCGTTAAGTGGCCCTCGTCTGTAAGTTTCATCTCTACTTTATGCTGAAAATAACTATTCTTATCATCAAGGCTATTTCTTTGGCTTGGACCATTCTCCCAAACCATTGGTTGTTCCCCCCACTCAACGCTTAAACTATTACCTTTCACAGTAATATTCACATCATCCGCTTGGACAAGCTCGCTGATCTTGGCTGTTAACTCAGCATCCGCCTCAACCAGATCAAACAAACTCTTATCGTTAAATTTGTGTACTAACTCGCCCATTAAATATTCCTCGTTATTTAACCTGATACTCAGGAACTGTAACAATAACAGCCAAATCTTCACAAACAGTTAAAAAAACCGCCCCTTGAATGAACAAGCAGGCGGTTTTTATAATTCTTTATATCAATCAAATTATTTTTGAATTTTGACTAGGCGTGAGGAGCGAAGAATAGCAACGCTATTTAAGCGATCTCGCAACAACGTCAAAAACAAAAATTAACGTGAGTAGAACTCAACGATAAGCTGTGGTTCCATCTCAACAGCAAATGGAACATCTGCTAATTCAGGAACACGAAGGTAAGTCGCCTTACCCGCTTTGTGATCTACTTCGATATATTCAGGAACATCACGTTCAACTGATTCAATCGCTTGAACAACCATTGGTAATTTCAATGAAGAATCTTTCACTTGAACAACATCACCTGGCTTCACTTGGTATGATGGAACATTTACTTTTTTACCGTTTACAGTCACGTGCTTGTGGCTAACGAACTGACGTGCGGCGAAAACTGTAGGAACAAATTTCGCGCGGTAAATAACGGCATCCAAACGGCTTTCAAGCAATCCGATAAGGTTTTGACCTGTGTCACCTCTTAAACGGTTTGCTTCAGCAAAGTAACGACGGAACTTACGCTCACCAATGTTACCGTAATGACCTTTTAATTTTTGTTTTGCAAATAACTGAATACCGTAATCTGTCGGCTTCGCACGACGCGCACCGTGCATACCTGGCGCAGTCTGACGTGTGTTAAATGGAGATTTTGGACGGCCCCAAAGGTTACACCCTAGGCGACGGTCAATTTTATATTTAGACTTAGGTCTCTTCTCACTCATAGTTCTAGTTCCTTCTAGTTTATTGCTTATTTTTAAGCTTTTTAAATTGTCCCAATTTCCTTAATGGATTGAACCGAAATTCAACGAAGCGATTCTGCTTCTTCTTGGGAATAGAGGGATTTATAAGGGTTTGGGGATAAAAGTCAAGAATTAATCAACCGGTTAACGCTGGTGCAGAATTTGG